>JAEWSZ010000204.1 GCA_023397905.1 Bacillota bacterium
TATATTCAGTGTGGCTTTTTGTCTTGAGTTCATAACAATTAGCAGGTATGGATAATTTATATAATCATAATCATCATATCGGAAAAGCCATTTATATTCTATCTTGTCCACTATGATTTTTCTAAAATGCCGTATAAAAATTCCCCCTCCTAATTCTATAAATTCCTGTTTATCAGTGAGATTATATTCATAATCATTAGTTCATAATTACACTACTCACTTATTTTATACTATAACACCATGAAATGAAAGAATTCGGGATAATTTCCTTCGCGCGCGCGGTATAATATATTCTTTTATTTTATATTTAAACAATATAATACTAAGACTAATACCTTCTCCTTCACCTACTATATTTTAAATATAGTATATATTATATATGTAGGTTAACGGTGTTTTGTGGTAAAACGCGGTGTTTGTCGGTGATTTTCGCTGATGTTCGGTATTTGTCGGCGAAGTGCGGCGTTTTGCGGTGTTACAAAATATGTAAATTAAACAGTAATGAAAGGATATGATTTTATGATGACTTTGTATGCCTACGGTGGGACCAGTCCCCCCGTGAGCCCCTCTGGCCTCCCGGCGCGGTTAAAAGCGGCGAAGGAATCCAGTCCATTATTCAAAATATTCATGATATTTCAGTTGTTCAAGCAACCGGTCATTTAAGTGGAGCACCTTGCAAATGTCTATGAAATAGTCGTCAGTCATGCTGGCGATAAAATCCGTGACGATTTCATCGGGTGAAGCTGTTATGTAACGTCGTTCCGGCTCCCGGTATACATTTCCCTGTATGCCGTCGTTTAGATAGTGTTTGAAAATGGGAGAGTCAAATTTATTGTTTTCAGTGTCGAAAATCAGCTGCTCATACAGAAGAGCCATCAGGGGCTGTATGACATTAAAATACGGTTCGTTTAACTGCTCGTCCTGATAGATGATTTTATCATTTTCATCAATTAAATCTTTCAGATCAAGAAAAACCTCCTCATCCATATTGAGTGAAGGCGAGTCAATACTGTTCTTTATAAGATTCACAACGATATTTGATATAATATCGCTGTTATGCGTTCCGATCAGGCGCTTTTCTTCAAATTTATTTTGGGTAATAAGCTTTGCCTTATAGAGGTCCTGGCGGTCCTTGCCTGCGTAGGCAATCATATCGCTGATCCTGACAACGCAGCCTTCCAGCGTGTTTGGACGGAGGCCTTTGTAAAAGTTTTTGACAGTGTAGCATTTTTCTAAAATATCGTCGAATTCCTGAAATGTAGCCAGCTCTGAAGGGATATATTCTTTGTAAACCTTTTCACCGTTGTGAGAGAGAATGCCGCTAAGCGTCTGCAATGTCAGATTGGAATCCAGGATATGCCGGAAAATACGCGCACTGTGGACGTTGTGGTTAAAGTATCTCGCTTGCCCGTCTCTGGATTGCGTTCCGGCCTGATAGTTTTCGCTCAGGAAAGTTTCGCCTTTATGTCCAAACGGAGTATGCCCCATATCATGTCCAAGCGCAATGGCATCTATCAGGTCAAGATTGAGCCGCAAAGCCCGGCCGATTGTCTTTGCGATTTTTGATACAAACTGAACATGGAGTGCGCGCCGCGTCAAGTCATCGTTTCTATAGAATGAAAACACCTGTGTTTTATCAGCATAGCGGTTATAGAGCGGATTGTGAATAATGCAGTCCACGTCATAAGAATAAGGCGGCCTGATAATATCGTATCTTGGCCTGTATTCTCTTACACGGCACGCATTGGTATTGTGGGATGCATATGGGGATAGCATAGCATCGTGAGCACTGTTTACATCTTCAAGATATTTTTCCTCAGCAGAGGTGAAGGAAAAGTAATCAGCCATCTTCAGTCCCTCCTTATTTTCAGTTCTTTTTCCCATTTTATTGTTTTTTCCAGGTAAAGTCAATAAATAAGGGATTTTAACTGTTTTTGGCGAAGGCAAAACAGGGTAATCCCTGAGACAATAGAAACTTTGACAGTTAATGACAGATAGTGGTATAATTTTAACAGGTAATTAAGCATATATTTTTACACATAATTCTTAGGTAATAGTTTAGACTATTCTTGAGGTGATTTGTGTGGATATTAATTGTAAAAATGATAGTGAAAAAGAAGGTGAAGGCATGGTGGCAATCAGAAAAGACAGTATTATTAAAGATAATATCATTAAAGAAGAGACAAATTATACTCAGGCAAAGAATGAAGATGTAATGAAAGCCATCGTGGAATCTAATAAAAAACACTCTAAAATGATGAAGATGCTGTCTAAATAAATATGGCACAAGATATCGTTTATTTAACTTTAGAACATATATTATTTATTTATACATCTGCATTAGAGGATTTTGGCGGTGAAAAGGGATTATACATAGACACCACTGAAAAAGTTGAAAGTATTTTAGCTCAGCAACTTCCTTTATTTGGGTATGATAAATATCCATCTGTTTTTCAAAAGGCCGCCATGCTGTTATACTTTTTAGCTAAGAATCATTGCTTTGTTGACGGAAATAAAAGAGTTGCTATTCAAAGTGCTATCGTATTTCTGAATCTTAATGGATATGAAGATCATTTAGATGATTTAGAAGGATATGATATGACTATGGAAATTGCTTCTTCTCATATTCCAGAATCTGAAAGAGATAATTATATAGATAATATAGCAGAGTGGTTATCGAAAAGATTCTTATAAAGACTCTCAATTGAGGGTTCTTTTCATATTTATGCCCATGCCCCGCAGCTCACACAAAACATCATGAAAGCCGGCATGGACTCGGTACTTACTTTATAATTTTCTAAAAATTTCCTTCAACCTTTTCCATTAATTATACTTTATTTTTATCCACACTGTTATAGAAAATTATATTTAGAGCTATAAATATTTATTCCGCAAAAACAATTGACTTTCCTGTGCGGGGGATAGTTTATACTGGTGGCACAGAGGTGAGAGAATGTATAAAATAAGCGATTTTTCCAGGATTACAAACCTGACGGTCAAGGCTCTGAGATATTATGATGAAGAAAATATCCTTACTCCGTCTTACCGGGACGAAACCAACTCATACAGGTATTATGACGAGAAGGACTTTCAGAAAGCCCGGCTGATCGCCATGCTCAGAGAGCTTGAATTTTCCATTTCCGAAATAAAGGATATTCTGAGCAGCAGCGATAGTCCGGAGGATCTGTCCTATTATCTGGAAGAGAAGAAAAGCATGGTTGAAAATGAAATCCTGAGGGAGAAAGAGCTTATAAAAAAGATTGACCTCTATATTAATCCAAAATATCAGGAGGAAACCAGTATGAGCTATAAAATTGAAGTCAGGGAAATCGCCCCGGTTACTGTGGCGTCCATACGCTTCCATGGGAAATACAGCGATGTCGGGATGTATATCGGGAAAATTTACAAGGCGGTTCGGAACAAAGCGGCGGGAGCGCCCTTCAATTGCTATTATGACGCGGAATACAGGGAAGATGCTGATATGGAGCTTTGTGTCCCTACCTCCGGACTGATAAATGACAGCGGCGTTTCGGCTAAAAGACTGCCTGCCATAAAAGCAATCTGCACCATCCACACAGGGGGATATGATAAAATCAACCTGGCATATAAAGCGCTTCTGGATTATGCAAATGAACACAGGCTCAAATGTCTGACGCCGTCAAGAGAGGTTTATATCAAAGGTCCCGGAATGATTTTTAAAGGCAACCCAAATAAATACGTGACCGAGATAATAATTCCCTTTGGGGAGGTGTGAGTATGGCAGGTGAAAAACTGGATTACAAAAGAGCCTGTAAGGACCTGTATATGCCGGGGACAAAGCCATGTGCCATTGACGTTCCGGCCATGAGTTTCATCATGGTGGACGGCAGAGGCGATCCCAACGCGGAAGGCGGAGAATACCGGCAGGCGGTAGAATTGTTATATGGCTTGTCCTACACGGTAAAAATGGGTAAAATGGGAGGCGGCCGGCCCGCCGGCTATTTTGAGTATGTCGTACCGCCGCTTGAAGGCCTGTGGTGGCTGGACGGCGATTTGCATTTCGATATCTTGAAAAAGGACAAATTCTGCTGGACAGCCATGATCCGCCAGCCTGAATTTGTTACGCAAGAGGTGTTTGAATGGGCATGCGGAGAGCTGGCCAGGAAAAAACCTCAGCTGGCTGCCGCAAAAGCAAGGCTGCAGATATTTCATGAGGGTTTGTGCGTGCAGATGCTGCATGTGGGGCCTTTCGACAGCGAGCCGGAAACTATTGCGCAAATAGACAGCTTTATAAAAGAGGGCGGCTATCAGGAGGCGATTTCCGAAGTGCTGCCCGGCGGAACTATCAGAAGGCACCATGAGATCTATCTCAGCGATCCGAACAAAACCCTACTTTCAAAAATGAGGACCGTTATCCGCCATCCGGTGAGAGCCCCGGCTCTCTGACCCGGTGGGCGGATTTAGCACGCAGATGGCAAGAAGCGCATATTATATCATCAGAAGAGATGACCTGTTTATTATAGGTGGTATGATATTATGAAAATTGTGAAATTGCTTATTTTATTTGCTATCGGCGGATTTTTCTATTATTTTATTGAACGGATGTACCAGGGGCATTCCGCATGGCAGATGTTTATTGTGGGAGGTATATGCTTTGTATTGATCGGACTGATCAACGAACTGTTCACCTGGGCGGTGCCGCTGTGGCTGCAGGGTATTATATCGGCGGTAATCGTCACCGCAGTGGAGTACGTGAGCGGGCTTATCCTGAATGTATGGCTTAAGCTGAACATATGGGATTACAGCAGTCTGCCCTTCAATCTCCAGGGGCAGGTATGCCTTTACTACGGGCTGCTGTGGATTTTTATAAGTCTCGGAGCCATTGTATTTGACGACTGGCTCAGGTACTGGCTGTTTGACGAGGAAAAGCCCAAATATAAATTGTTTTAACACAGGTAAAAGTATTCGGTTAAGTGCATTCAGCAATAAAGGCGGTTATCCTCCGGTATTTTGTAGTTCCACAGATCATTTTTTGAAAGGGATACGGCGGCGGCTCCATGCCTGAAAGCTTCGGTGATCTGGTGCTCTTCGCTTATCAGTCCCCCAAGGATGATTGGAATGGGGAGGCTCTGCTTGTAATTCTTTACAATAGAAGGCGCGATCGCCGGCATGATTTCAACACAGTCGGGCTTGTTCTGGGAAATGGCTTCTAAAGAATTATGGAATGATTTTGTGTCGATGAGAAAAACTCTTTGTATGGTAGCAAGCCCTTCCTTTTTTGCTGATTTGATTATATTGCTTTTGGTAGTGACTATACCGTATGGCCCCACATATTTTCTGATAAAAGAGAGGGATTCCCTGTCGCCGTTTAGGCCTTTAAGGAGGTCCATGTGTATGAATATTGGCTTCTGCCGGCAAAAGTTCTTAAAGGTGCGTGAAACCATTTCATTCAAGTCGCCGTTCATATAGATAATTGAGCCTGCGGCAGATTCAATGGCAGTTTTCAGGTGATTGACTTCACAAGCTGCAATAATAGGATTTCTTTTAAATATATCTATGGTCATGGCGGACACCTCATCTGTGGGTAATGCCTATATTATATAGCTTAAAACCGGATATTTCGGAATTCACAAGGGAATTTTACAAACAATTAACGTAGATTTAATTGTATTTTTCAGCGGTTTAAATTAGTCTATTAAATGTTATTGATAATAATGTTATTTTAATTAATTTAGGGTGGAGAATTTGAGAAAGCCTGCGATTGCCTGATGAAGCTGCAAAATATTTGCATTTCAAGGGTTTATGTGCAAGGCTTTTTTAGTTTGCCTTGAAAAGGCATGTGACGGAGTGATCAGATGAGTGAGATACGGTTGATAGTAAGTGATTTGGACGGGACGCTTCTGGATGAAAGCCATCGGCTTGGTGAAGAACTGACAGCCAGGATACGGGAGTACACTGAGAGCGGGGGCCTGTTCACCATTGCCACCGGGAGAAACTGGTATGCGGCAAAGGACATAGTGGAGAGGCTGTCCATAAGGCTGCCCGTTATTTTGTGCAATGGGGCAATGCTGGCGGGAAGGTCGGGGATCTATTACAAATCTGAAATAGACCTTGGCGCAATGGCGGATTTTCTCATTGATGCGGCGGATGAAGGCGCCGCGGTACTGCTGTTTGACCACGACATGGTCTTCGGGTTTGGCAATATGCAGGGGATTAAAAGGTTTTGCGGAAAGGAAAAGGTTTTTTGCGAGGTTGTCAATGCAGACAGGAACTGGCTGATCCGCAGGAAGGTGCTCAAGGCGGTCCTGGTGGGACCCTACGAGATCAGCGCCTCTTTATGGTACAAGCATAACATGGATAAAGATGCCCGGTATGGCTTCATACGGAGCGAAGAGGATTTCTTTGAAATTGTGAAAAACGGTGAAAACAAGGGCAAAACCATGCTGGGACTTGCAAAGCGTCTGGGGATATCAAAGCAGGAGATACTTGCCATAGGCAATCATATGAACGACAGGGAACTGCTTCTGGAAGCCGGGGTAGGTGCTGCGGTGTCCAATTGCTTTCCCGAACTGAAGGCATATGCGGACTATGTATGTGAAAGGCCGTGGGATAAGGGCGTAATTGAGGCCATGGACAGGTTTTGCGGTATTCACCGGAAGACGTTTGCCGAATGACGGCAGCCCGGGATAATACTTTACGTTAAATTTACCTGGACTTAATTGACTTTGAGAAAGCGGAAATATAAAATGAGGACAGGTCAAGGGATGACCGGCAAATTAAATATTAATGTACTGATTATGTACTGATAAGGTGGAGGCAAAGAGAAAACCTTATGACAAAAATCTGAAGAGCTTTTGATTTTCAGCTCTGAAAGTTTTGTTGTAATGTATTCTGTTTGCCTTTATTCATACAACACAAAATAAATTATGAAAAGGAGATTTCATTTATGAAAAAAAGCAAAATGATCGCTGCTGTGGCTAGCGCTGTATTGTGCATTGCGGTGTTTTTCAGCGGCTGCGGGGATAACTCGGGTGCGACGGGCCAAAGCAGCGGAACATCTTCGGAGACTGCTTCTCAAACGGGAGGCGGCACAGACAGTAAACCCAGTGAAGAAAAAGTCGATCTTTCCTTCTATTATCCTGTTGCAGTGGGAGGACCACTAACAAAAGTAATTGATCAGATGGCTGCCGACTTTACCAAAGAAAACCCCAATATTACCGTAACCTCAATACTGATAAATTGGGTTATAATGATTGGCTTGATAAACTTGTTGAAATATAAATACAGAATATACTCAAAACCGCTAACCAAGCGGTTTTGTATTTATATAATGTCCAAAAGTATGCATATTAGTAATACCGCTGATTCAAGTAAGTTGTATATGGTTTAATACATGGCAATTCTCACAGTTTTTGATGGATAATCAATTATCAATTTCTCTACTAGCGAATTTTGTTGATGAAATTGCATGTAAAGAGTCAACTGAAAAAGGAAGAATTAAATCAATACTTACTAAGATAGTAACATTTGCTGCAATAGGAATAGTAAATAAATATGTTGGGGATACTGCAGCTGAGAATGTAAAATCAACTTTTCATAATGATGAAACATATGATATCTTTTATAGTATTAAAAATCATTAAAAATGAATTACAAAAAGTAGTTGACGAAAGATTAGCTAATATTAAGTCAAATGGTTGTAAAGTAGATAGAATAGTTGTTTTTATTGATGACTTGGACAGATTATCTCCAGATAAAGCAGTAGAAATATTGAAGCTGTTTCTAGAAATTAGAGGATGTGTATTTATTCTTGCAGTTGATTACGAGATTGTTACGTTAGGTATAGAAAAGAAATATGGCAAACAGATCGCTAGAACAAAAGGAAAAATTTTTTTTGACAAGATAATTCAGTTACCATTTAAAGTCCCAATAGAACAATATGATATAAAAAATTATATTAATGATATGTTGATAAGCCATGGTGTTAAAGATGATAATGAATTAAAGTCATATTATTATCTAATTCAATTTTCAATTGATACAAATCCAAGAAGTATAAAAAGACTTTTCAATTCATTTTCATTAATTAACAAAGTAGCTTTAAGAAAAAACAGTTTTGGTTCAGAACAATTAATAGGCAAAAGATTGTTGTTCACTATTCTTTGCATGCAAACTCAATATGAGAATGTTTATACTTACTTTTTGAGTAATTTAGAGACGTAGCAAATTCAGATAAAGCATATCCATTCAATTGCAAGGGAAGTATGATACAGTTTGTGTATTTGAATCACCAATTGACTTGATGAGCTATTCAACTATTGCAAAGAAATATTTAAATGAGGAAGTTAATCAGCATTGTATTTCGCTGGGGGGTGTGAGTGAGAAAGCCTTGGACCACTATTAAAACAGAATAATCAAATTAAGAGCAAAATGCTCTGCCTTGATAATGATGAGGCAGGGCATTTTGCTTGTCAGAAGATTATTCAAAAGTATAAGGAGTGCTACAATATAACTGAGAACTATCCTATGGAAAAAGACTTTAATAACGACTTAATAACACTACAAACCGTACAGAATAGATGTGCTTCAAGGTAGAAGGAAGAAGAGTATGAATGCTCTTTGTAGGACTTTTTTTATCAGTAACCCACCCCATAGACATATAAGGAGTCCATGCAAAATGATATGGCGAAATGATGGCAAGCTTCCACTTCGTGTTACGAAGTGACAATTCATGGGAGCCAGCTCCCATACCCTCAGTATTAGTTTCCACAGGAGGTGGTGCATATAGTCAAAGAAAAGCATATTTCATTCAGGGTTACTGATGAAGAATTTGAAATCATCAAGAGCAAGGCAAAATCAGCACATATGAGCGTGAGTAGATATCCGCATTAGATAAGGAAATTATGTTTGTTGATGGCCTTAAGGAATTCGCAAAGCAGTTGGGCAAAGTTGGAGGTAATTTGAACCAGGCTGTTATTTTACTACGACAGCAGCGCATCCAAAACATTGATATTGAAAATACCAAGAAGGTGGTGAACAACATCTGGCAGTTATTGACTTCATTAACAGGCCGAACAAATCATTAAACAGTCTGAATAAAGCATTGAAGTATATTACAAATCCTAAAAAGACTGAGGAGAATCTTATTACCGCTATAGGTTGTGAAAAAGATAGCGCTTTTCATGAAATGATTGCCGTGAAAATGGCTTATGGCAAGGATACTGGCAGGCAATTTATACACTTTGTTCAATCCTTTGCACCGTATGATAAAGTAACACCTGAAATAGCCCATGAGATTGCAGTAAAGCTTTCTGACAAGCTCAAAGGATTTCAGGTAGAAATGGCTACACATACTGATACAGAACACATCCATACACACTTTATCGTTAATACAGTAAACTATGAAAATGGTCTCAAGTGGAAAAAGAGTGCTAAGGATTTGCAAGACATGAAGGATTATTCTGACCAGCTTTGCAGAGAATACGGCCTTTTAATTACTCATAAACAAAAGGATGCCTATAAAAAAGGTGGGGAATTCCGTTCAGAGCAGCAGGGCCAGAGCTGGAAGCATGAACTTTATCTGATTTATACTATTGACAAACTGTTAGAACTACTTAATAAAGCAAAAAATAAATTGGCTATCGAAAAAAAACAAAATAATCATATGTATCAAGAAAAAGATATTAGATCAGATTCAAAGACTCTTAAAACAAAGGATTATACAGATAATTCTAAATTGGATAATATTATAATGATAAAAAATAAGGATAAGCTATGTCCAATTTGCCAAGGAATACTATTCGGTAGGCCGATTAAGCTCCCAGTATTTTCGAAAACTAAAAAATTAGGTATTGAAAGAAATATTAAAATAGTAGCAAAAACTTGTAGTAAAACTTGTAGTAAGTGTTCTAGTAACTATATTACGCAAGATATATTGAATTCACTTCCAAAGGATATTGAACGCAAACAAATTAAAACTAAACCTCTCCTCGTTAGAAATAATGTAAATAAAGCATTAAGTAAAACAAAAATTAAACAGGATGCACATTATAACACTAAATCTCAACCTCTATTTGAAACAAATTGCATCATTTGTGGAACAAAAAATTTTAACGGAAGCCCTTTTTGTTGGGAACACTATAAGCATGAACATAATGAATCAAGGTGAAAATCCCATTGTTTACACAACCGGAATTTACTTTTTCATTTTGCGCCTAAAAAAAACAAACCATATCCAAAACAAACGGATTCTAAAATATGGAAAAATAGTCTAAAATTATAATTATAGAGAAAAATAATAAATATTGATATTTATCCAATAATTGCAAATGTATGTTGTTTAAGGAAGCGCTTATATATGTTAATCGTCGCTAGGTCTCGTTAACATACACTGATAAGATAAGAGGCATTGCCTTGTGGCACTTAAATCGGTGCTAAGTGGGTAGCTATATTTTTTATAGGAGAGTAGTCAAGATGAGCAATTGGTATGTATTTTATGTACAAACGGGTCGAGAGCAGTTAGTATGTGATTATTTAAATAATGTAATGAATAGAGAAGAATCTATTGCATTTTTTCCTCAAGTAGAATTGATTTTCAAGAACTCAAAAGTAGTAAATAAAGAGCTGAAGCCCATGTTTCCCGGGTATGTTTTCATGGATTCGGTTCTAGATGAGAAAACATTTATAACTCAAACGCACAGATATTCAAGATTTTCAAGACATATTTTTAAATTACTCGGTAATGAAAATATTGATTATATGACACTGACTAAAGAGGAAAAGAACTTTTTATTAGGTTTTTGTTATGATGGATATGTTGCAGAAGAGTCTAAAGGATTTATAGCAGGTGATAGAATATATATTACATCAGGGCCACTGAAAGGTAAAGAAAGTATTATCAAAAAAATTAACAGACATAAAAGACGCGCAGAGATTGAAATGATATGTTTTGGTGATAAAAGGCGTATTAGTGTTTCTTTAGAGATAATATCTAAAGAAAGGTAACAATTTAGGTAGATGCCATCCAGGTAGACGTACGGATATGTATGGTGTTGTGTGCGATTATACCAGTTTTCAACATGCATACGACTTTTTGTTGAGTTCACTAATCGTTTTCGGAGATACTTTTGTGTACACCAGAGGGCTTCTGTAAAGTCTTCTCACGGCGGACAGAGGCACCGGTTCGGTGTTTTTTGTGGTGTAGTAACTTTATAATAACACTTTGGGGGGATCCCATGTCAATATCTAATTGTGCGAAAAATATTCTACTTTATCTCGTCTTTGTATTTGCTTTTTTTATTTTGCAATGAAAAATTTACAAAATGCTGTTGCAATTTATAACAATTTATGTTAATATATAACATACAAACAAAATTTATCATAATATTATAATATTTGGAATAATTTAGAATCCCGGTGCTAATTATCAAATGTTTATCTTTGTGATAAAAATATGCAAATTAGGTATAATTGATTGGTTCTAACTTTATAAATGCACTTATCGTCAATAATCGTAGCTGAGCCTCGTTAGCGGAAGATAAGGAAAATACAGTAAATACTTTGGTGGTTTATTATTAAAATAGACGAAAGGGCGAAGCTGTGTCTTCTGCAAGGGAATTAATGAACAATTAGTATGTATTTTTTGTAAAAACAGGTAGAGAGCAAATGGCCTGTGATTTTTTAATAAGTTATCTGATAAAGAAGAATCTATGGCATTCATTCCGTAAGTCGGAATAATTTTTAAAAATTCAAAGGTTACTTCAAAATATCATAAACCGACGCTTCCTAGATATGTTTTCACTGATTTAATTTTAAATGAAAAATCATTTATAAATCTCATGTATAAATATGCGAGGTTTTCAAAGTGTATATTAAATATACTTGGAAGTGAGTACATTAATCATATGAAGTTGGGTGATAATGTGAAGAATTTCCTATTGGGATTTTTGAATGATGAATATGTTACGGAGGAATCATCGGCGGAATAATGTATTTATGCATTTTAGTTATATATGGATATGATAAGGAAAAAAAGTTTTCTTTTTAGCTGATTATTTTGCACAACACTAACTACAACAATGATGGGGGCGTATTATGATAAAAACGACAACAAAGAACAATATTATAGTCCAGCGTATCTGCCAATTACTACAGGTACTAAGTGAGAATAATCTCTTTTATCGTAATTATCTAGAAACACCTATTAATGAAGATAATTTTGATAATATCTACAAATCATTACCTGTTATAAATAAATCAATTATTAAGAAAAACAAAAACACCTACTTTTCAAACATGGAAGGCATTGATTTAATTACTGAGTTTACAAGTGGATCCACAGGAGAACCATTTATTTGCTATAAAACTAGAATGGAGCGGAATACTTATTCTCTGCGGCTCTGGAAAGAGCGCAAAAGAATTGATGCAAAAGTATCTCCTCATAATTTTTTGGAGTTGTTTGACACCTCGACAAAAAGATTCAATATTAATTTTGTTGATTTGTCTGACGAGAATCTTCACAAGATATTTAGCTTATTGTCAAAAATCAAGCCAAGATGGCTTTGTCTTTCACCAACTATGGCTCTTTATTATGCGAAATTTCATGCTATCCATCAATACAACCTGGATTCCATTAAGTATCTCGAATTGCAAGGTGAATACATAGATGACACCGTACGTGACATGATCGAGCAGGCATTTCAGGCACAGACGATATTGCATTACGGTCTTCGGGAATGTTGGACGGTTGCATATGAATGTGGATATAGAAAATTGCACGTTTTGGATGATCATTTTCTTATAGATAATCAGTCAGAGCATCTTTTAGTGACAAGCGCAATCAGTCAATATATGCCCGTTATTAAGTACAACACAGGCGATATCGGCAAAATACATCTGCTTGATCGCTGTAAATGTGGAAAAACAAACACATACATTTTGAACCTATCAAATGCCCGTCAAATTCAGCGCCTCCAGAAAAATAGCATTGGTAATATTATCTATAAAAAAATAATAAAAAATGTTATCAGCCATTTTCATAATGACGATAGTTTGATATTGGCTTTTTCCGTGCAAGAAAGCGATGGGAACTATATGCAAATTAATATTGAGAAAGGTTCTGGCTATACATTGGACGTAGAAAAGGAAATTTTGAAAAATGTTCGAACGTACTTTGGCGAAGGCATTAATGTGCATATAAATTATAATTACAGACCTGTTATTTCGAATACTGGCAAGCAAACAGAACTTTTGATGCTTTAGTTTTATGCCTATATTAAATTATGGAATATAACGTTAAGATTAGCCTATATAAATAATAGTCCTCTGTTTAAATGTTGGGAATAGAGCCAGAAAGGAATAATCACAAATGGATCAAATAATGCAGACGGTAATAAAAATATTAATTGGAAATTACAATGTCGATAAAAGCAAGCTTCAACAGGATGATATTAATATGCTTACCGACTTGGGGTTAGATTCTATTGAATTAATTTCTTTGTTTGTGGATATGGAGGAAAGCTTAAACATTACATTTAATGAAGATGATTATGATTATGATAAGATTGATACTCTTCAGAAAATTGCTCATCTGATAAGAGGGAAAATAAATGAATAAAACTGTTAACCATACTTGCATTCAAGATTATCTCCGTCTTAGCTTTGCGGAAAATGCAGATCGTTTAGCGGTGATTATTGACAACTATTCGTTTACATATGAGCAGCTCAATAATCATACACAAGCTCTGGCAGATAATTTACGACAATATAAATCATATGATAAGCCTTTTTGCTTTGTATCCTGTTTGTTCGCCAACAGAGTAAACTATTTAGTCGCGCTATTAGCATGTCTAAAAGCAAATTGTATATTTGTTCCTTTAAACACAAATGCTCAATTTGACGTCAATATTGAAAGAAGCAACCACATTGGCGCGTCTTGCTTCCTGCATGACAACCCAAATACGATGCATGGTCCCAACCACCAACTATATTATGACTTGCTTTTCAATAATTTACCTTCATCAACCACAGAAAGATATGATGACTATAACAGTAATGATTTGGTTTATCTATATCTCAGTTCGGGTACATCTCTGCAACAAAAAGCAATATTGGGCAAGAACTGTGGACTGGCACAATTTATAAACTGGGAAATCGAGCAATTCCACATAACCTCTTGTATAAAGGTACTGCAATTGACAGAACCAGTCTTTGATCCTTATCTACGGGATGTATTAATGCCATTGTGTGTAGGAGGCACATTGTTCTTTCCAACCTATAAGATTCATAGCATCCCCCATGTATTAACTCAATTTGAGGAGGATAATATTAACCTATTACATATAACACCAAGTTATATGGATTTACTATTACGCTTAATTAAGATAAGAAAAAAGATATATAACAAATTCAGGCTTATTTTATTTGCTGGGGAAAAATTATCTGTTAAAACAGTAAATGAGTGCAAGGAGGTTTTTCCTAATGCTGTCTTTGTTAATCTATATGGGCCAACTGAAACCACCCTGGCTAAGGCCTACTATGTAATTGATAAGTCTACTGTTTACGATAATTGGATTCCTATAGGGAACCCAATTGAAAATGCACAAATTTATGTAATGGACAACGATAGGCTATGCGACATCGGGGAGTTTGGAGAACTATGTATTGATACACAATATGCTTCTCACGGATACTATCAAAACTCAGCTCTAACAAAACAGAAATTTATCGATAGCCCATTCCAACCGAACAGCACACTATATCGCACTGGCGATAAAGGTTATAAGGATCAGCATGGTTTACTGAATTATGTATGCCGAATGGACAGACAGGTAAAGATTGCTGGAATTAGGATCGATTTATCGGAGTTGGAAGAGCTGATTAAAAATCAATATACCATCACAGATTGTGTGGTATGTATGATTGAACAAATAGGACTTGTTATGTATTACACATCAGAATTTGTTATTGATGAGAGAGACATGCGAAACTATTTAGAAAAATATTTTCAACGAAATGTCACCTTCAAATATATAGTACATCTCGATGTTTTTCCATTAAACATAAGCGGGAAAAAGGATATCAAGCAGTTATCCAGTTATTCATACTTTTTATCATTGGGGAGTAGCAAATGAAAACCAGCATCCTATTTATATGGAATAATACAAAAGGATTCCGAGGCAGATTATGTGTGCTGTTTATTGCCATATGCTGTTCAACATTTGTTGGGATGCTATATCCGTATACATTATCAATAATGATTGATGAAGTATACTATAGGCAAAACTATAAGTTTATAGGTATCATATCGCTAATCTATCTTGGATTGTTTCTAGTATCCCAGCTCATATATGCGATACAACATTTCACATGGTCGAATTTAATGACAAAATTTCTATACACGATTAGAGAAAAGGTGTATAATAATGTTTTGAAATTGAAAGCTTCACGTTTGACAAATATAGATACAGGCAACTTAATTTCCATTATCAATAGAGATATTGATCAAATCATGGATTTTGTGTTTATGAATGGTTTTTATTTTGTTGCTAATATATTCCGGATTTTTACCGCACTTTTTTTTATCGCATATTTAAACTACAAAATGGCGATATTAGTTATCTTGCTGGCCCCTGTGTCTGTCTACGCTATATTGAAATTTTCCAATAAGATCGGTAAAGAGCAGAGTATTTATCGAGAGAAGTATGCTAATAACATTAGCTGGATTACAGAGATACTAAAAGGTATTCGAGATGTATTTTATTTATCAGCCGAAGAAGCGATTAAAAAAACCTATTCTACAAAAACAAGATCTCTTTTACCCAATAGGTTATCTATAGCCATGATGGAAGTTTATTCCGATAGGATCAATGCATTAATCACGTTGTTGTCAACGTTGCTTGTTTATATTGCAGCAATATATTTTATCTCCCATGGTCAACTTACAATAGGTGCGATTATCGCTATCCTTGATTATTTTACTAAATGCAAATCGCTTATTTTAACTGTCAACAGAACTTATACTGATTTAAGTAAAAATGTTGTCTCAACAAATCGCGTCATGGAATTGTTGGAGGAAGAGATAGAAGAAACAGGCCACAAGCAGCCATTGTCAATCGATCATGGTGAAATATTCTTTAAAGATATTAGCTTCTCATATGGTGAAAATAATATTATTGCACACTTGAATTTAAAGATAAATAGCCGTTCAGCAATTGGGATTGTAGGGCCAAGTGGAGTGGGCAAGAGCACATTAATCAATTTACTGATGCGTCTTTATGAACCAGACGGAGGAGAAATCATAATTGATGGCCAGAATATAAAAGAATATTCCATTGAGTCACTCCGTCAACAGGTAGGTGTTGTACAGCAATCTCCCGTTATCTTCGATGGTACCGTACGTTATAATCTAGAAATAGCAAAAGAAGGATGCAGCAATCAAGAAATAATTGAAGCATGCCAAAAAGCTCAGCTGTGGGAGCTGATAAGTGGTATGCCTGATAAGCTGGACACTGTGCTTGGACTAAACGGCATAGAACTATCGGGAGGGCAAAAACAGCGTATATCCATTGCACGCATGTTTCTAAAGAACCCTAAGATATTGATCTTTGATGAGGCAACATCTGCACTTGATGCCGAAACTGAGCAATATATACATACGATGTTTGATACATTGTTTACCGATAAGACAGTCTTGATTATAGCTCATCGGCTATCAAGTGTTATTAAGGCAGATCAAATAGCCGTGCTAGATGATGGCAAAGTCATAGCGCTCGGCAACCATAATAGCCTGTTAAATTCATGCTTACTTTATAGGAACTTATTTGTAGAACAATGTATGTAAATAAGGAAGTGGCTTATGGATAAATTCAAAACGAGAATAAGGGTTATCAGTCAGTTACAAAAGTTTCTGGATATTGATATAAAAAAGATTATTTTACTTATTTTGATACAGATTGTTTTACAGATATCAGCATTAATTTACCCTTATCTATTTAAAGTTATTATTGATGATATTATTGTAAAGCATGTCTTTTCACAACTGTATTATGTTCTTTTTACTTATATCATTGTATTTGGGTTTGAAAGTATAGTCACGATTGTATACAAAAAGAAAAATTCCAGCATGCTGCTTCAGTTCTCTCAAAAGCTGCGTGAAAAATTGTGGGGAAATATCAGTGATTCTCAACACACTAATTTGAAAAAATATTCAACTGGTGATCTAAAAACAAGAATTGACTCAGATGTCGATATTTATGAAAAATTTATTAATGAACAGTTTATTGATCTTCTTATCAACATTTTCGTTATATTTTTGACATTGACAATTATGGCAAGCATCAACATAAAATTGTCTTTGCTCGCGGTTGTTCTATTATTCATCTCGTTTTGGATATCAAAACGTTTGGAAACTGGGTTAAACTATTATTCAGATCAGTACCGCAAACTATATTCGGAGTATGATACATGGCTGCAAACATCCTTTCAATCTTGGAAAGAAATCAAGTTCCTTTCACTGTATAAGAAAGAGTCTGAGAGATTCTTTACATATTGGAATAAAATCATAAAGATGTTTATGAAAAGGCAGGTTTATCAATATGGCCATTATTTTTTTGTTGCTCTAAAAGATTTGATTATTACACGTTTCTCCTTATACATAATAGGCAGCTACTTCATTTATACAGGTGAAATAAGTATTGGCGATCTAGTAATATTTATCAATTATTTTGAAATCTTTTTTGCAAATATCAATGATATGATACTTAAAAATATCAAACTGGCCAATGATCTGCCTTCTATTGAGAGAGTAGATGAGATATTGTTATGGGATATTGAAAATGTACAACTTGATATTTCTCAAATTAAAGACTTAATAGTAAAAAACGTAACGTTTTCTTTTGATACTTCAACTGAACAATTACTATCTGATATTAACTTCAATGTTAAAAAAAATGAGAAAGTTGCAATCGTTGGGAAAAGTGGATGTGGAAAAACAACTATCTTAAATTTATTGATCGGTAATTACAGACCTGTTACTGGTAAAATATTTTATAATGATTATGAATTACTAATTTCAAATCAAAAATCTATTCAAAAAAAAATAGGGGTGGTACCACAGGATCCTATACTCTTCAATATTTCTATTATAGACAATTTACGTTTAGGAAATGATGAAATATCAGAACAAGAAGTATATAGCATGTGTTCCATTGTCAATATGCACGATTTCATTATGAATTTGGATGAGGGATACAATACATTGGTAGGTGAAAATGGTGTAAAACTATCGGGGGGTCAGAAGCAGAGACTGGCTATCGTCAGGGCACTGTTACATATACCAGATTTGATATTTCTAGATGAAATAACATCTTCGGTAGATCACGTTAATGAAAGCATGATTATCAACCATATTCTAACACTTGAAAGAACTGTAATACTTGTAACACACCAACTATCAATAGTAAGACTTATGGATAAGGTTATATATATCAGCGATGGAAAGATAAAACAAATCGATACCCATGAAAATCTGTTGAATGATGATGGATATAAAAAACTATTCAATATATGAGATGTGACAATAGTAAATTATCATCAAAACATCTATATGAGGAGTGAAAGATATAGAACCTATTACAAAGAAATATTATAATTGCTGGGTGTCCAACATAGCAACTTTATCGCATTATTTTAAACGTTCATACAATGCTATTTTCATTAATAATCTCTATTTCCCACACAATATATTCAGTGAAGCACAAAGCCACACTATCAATAATCTATCGTGCAGCTTAGTACAGTTAAAAATGCTTAAGGAATTTCATGGAATTGAGATATCTGAATTCCATCCCTGCCCATTATCTAAAAACATCCAATTTCCATTGCTTATAAATGTTGATGCATTTTATTTGCCCTGGACAAAACATTATCAAGCTAAGCATCTAGTCACTCATTGTATTATTGCTCAAGATAAAAAGCAGGATCAATATAGCTGCGTTGATCCCTTTTTTTCATCAAGCAGTTTGTTGGAGGTGAGGCTTGATACGATTCAGGACTTTACTTACTGTAATATTAAATGTCACGAAACTAAAGATACAGCCTGCTTCCAAAAGACCTTGCGTTCTGTTGTGAAAGAATACGCCCACTTGTATGAAGAAGAACTAATAAAAGTAGATACTGCATCTTCACTAAGTATTGATACGAGCAAACGTGAAAATAGCAGTACTGTTTACGATAATGCTGTTATATTGAAAATCGATGAGATAATTAATAATCGCTACTGCTATGCAGAGCTTATGGAGTACCTGGACTTGAAGATATCGCCTGAGATTTTCAAAGTGGTAAAGTTATGGGAAAAGTTCAAGCTTGTTATAATTTCTAAATTTCTTAAGGGTGAAACTGATACATATACCGTGAAAAAGCTGTTCGAACAATGCATAGAACATGAAATGCTCTTGGTGAGATTCATATTATCAATACTAAAAAGCGAGGGATTTGAATGAATATTTTATTTGTGTCTATCCGCACCCGTGGCAGAGATCTGGTTGAAGAACCGGGAATAGCTTCTATAGCAGCATACATAAAAAGCAAAAATGATTCGATTAACTGCAAAGTTGTCCAATTATATGCAAATGATAAAGAATTATATGAAGCTATAATTAATTTAAAAGAGTTTAATCCTAAAATCATTGCTTTTCCGTTATATGACGATTATTTTGATATCCAAATAGGAATAGTTGAGAAATTTAAGTCCATCTTTAATGACTCTTGCATATTTATAGGTGGGTACAGTTCAACTTATCATGGCCATGAAATAATGAAAAGATATCCATTTATCGATGTTTGTATGGTGGGAGAAGGCGAAATATCAATGCTTGAATTGGTTAACACTATTCAGCAGAATAACTATGACTATAGTTCTATTAATGGTATCATTTACCGAGAAGGAGATGCTTTAATAACAACTGATAGATGTCTATTGATTAATGATTTAAATATGCTGCCATTTACAAATAGGGATATCCTTGAAAAAAGCAATTATAATCTCGCTCAAATATCTACATCAAGAGGTTGTATAGGAATATGTACATTTTGTTGTTCATCGAACTTTTGGAGAGATGCAAAAAATCATAGGAAATATCGCTTAATGACAGTTGGTCGAATTGTTGATGAGATCGAATATGTAGTAAACAAATACAATAAAACACGATTCGTTTTCAATGACAATAGTTATGAAGATCCCGATAATAATACGCAGAGGCAGCTGGATATTGCAAATGAAATTATAAAAAGAAATATAAAAATCAGCTATAATGTTAACTACAAAACAGGGTTTTATCGATATGCAACAAAAGATTTTATGGATAGAATGATTGAATCAGGTCTTTCAAGCATTTTTTTGGGCATTGAAGCCTTTAACGATGAAGATTTAAATGTTTACAAGAAACGGACGACTTTGGCTGATAATGAAAATGCTCTGAATTACTTTGGTTCATTCGAAGGATTAGGCGTTAGCATTGGTTTTATCAATATCAACCCATATTCTACTATCGAAAGATTGCAACAAAATATACAATATTTATATAAATTTGGATATGCAAACGATTTATCTAATTTTATAAGCAAATTAAGGGTATATAAAGGAACAGACTTGTATTCACGTACTCAAAATGATGGATTGCTTTATGGTAATCTGTTTGATAGAGGCTATCGATATGATTACGTTGATAGGCGCATTCTTGAATTAGACGATTTCATTTTCTCGATCGACCCGAAGCTCGTTCATGATTCCGGGTTTTATAGCGATAGATTTAAAAACATCATCAAATATCTGAAACGATGGTGTTTTGATGCGAACGATCTAAAAGCATATGAACTTATTTCTGCCACCGAAGCTGAATATGAAAAGATACTCAATAAATTGAATGACACAAATTATCTTTTTTTTAGCAATATATTGGATTTAGCCCAACAGCAATGGGATATAGTAGAGGCGAATATAACAATGGATAAATTTATGCCTGATATACGAGAATCAGTAAGTGCATTGCATAAAAAACGCAACTCGTTATTTGCTAATCTTATTCATATGAATAAAACATATAAAGATTTATTTTAGAGGTGATTGTATGGATAATAATATCGAAAAGCTTAACAACATCATAGAAGCGTATGCATCAAAAGAGGTTGTTTTCACAAATGATCTCAATCTAGTGGATGATTTAGGGTTTGATTCGATTGTTATAATGGAGATTGTCATAAAAATTGAACAAGAATTTGATTTTGAATTTGATCATGATTTGCTATTATTCGAGAATATTGCATCTTACGCCTTTCTATCGGAACTTATGAATAAGGTGATTAAAGGAGAGTTGAAAGATTATGTCGAGTAGGCTATACAATTTGTTGTTGAACGCTAGTCAAAAGGTGAAATACTACAAAGATTATTTTGAAAAGAATGATCATCTGAACAGGACGCTCTTATCAAGTTATCCAATTATCGATAAAAAACCAATGATGGACAATCCAATTAATTTTATCGCATCTGACGAATATATAGACAAACTAAAGATAAAAAAAACATCTGGTTTTACTACTGGTCAGCCTTTTCATATTTACAAGTCCATTAAAGATGAGACAGCACAATCAAAAGAGTTATGGAAGCGAAGAATAGAAAGTGGAATTTACCCTCAAATGAAATGCTTGATGTTTCACTTATATGAGGATGATTACTTCTTGTATGAAAAGAAAAACAGAAATCTGTTGTTTATCAATGCCTCGTTATTTAATAAAAAATTGACATCTGAGACTATGCAGGATATCCATCGAATTATTACGGAATATGGACCTGAGTATATTATGTCTGCCCCAACTCTTCTTTGTAATTACATTTTTTATAGCCTGAAATTTAACATTAGTCTTCCTGATATCCATTATATTGAAACGATGAGAGAATTTATATTTCCATTTCAAAAAAAATATATTCAGAAGTATTTTCTATGTCCGATTATCAATAATTATGTGTGTACTGAGATATTGCCATTAGCATACAATAATAGTGATTGCAAATTCTTGTATTCATTTCCGCAAAATGTAGTTTTTGAGATACTTTCTCAGGATGGACAAATTACACAGCAAACGGATGTTTTTGGGGATATACTGGTGACGGGGCTCAATTCCCATTCAATGCCATTTATCCGATATAGAATCGGCGATATGGGTAAATTAATATGTACAAAGGATGGCGGGGAGCAAAAAAAACAATCATTGGTGCTATATCCTGGACGTGTAAGTGAATATATAAGAATTAATAAACAAAATATTCACATCAGCTATATATGTAAAGTATTTGACGAGATTGATCAAAGCGAGTTAGAGATTAATAAATTCAAATATTGTTATTCAGCCCTTAATAACAATATGAACTTATTTATTTCTCTTTCTAATCATAACATGTTTTTGGAGTTTCAAAAGCAGTTTACTACTTGGATTAATGACAATAATTACAATGCTCTGGAATGGAAAATTCATTCTTGCGATTATGAGGATTTTGTACAGCATAGTGAGAAGTTCAAGTTCTTTGAGGAATGTGATGGTATTTGATTTCGATATAAAAGTCCTTTCCAGAACTTTTTAGAACTCTTACCAAAAGTGTCCGAGACAACGTTTCCTAACTGTATATTGGAAACCGTGAGACAGTTTTGAAGGAGATTTTTTTCACTGGACATAAAGCAGTCCCTATAGGCAAAATTATAAAACAAAAAAACGCTCAGAGGCACATTTTTATTACATTTTGTGCCTTGAGTGAAGCGAAAGGAATGGATATACATATGAAAAAAAAATTACCATTTAAATATCCTCCACTAATTGATTCTTATAGCGGAGATAGCGGACGTGTTGCTGTACAGTTAACTAGTGAATATCAGATTCCGATATTAATTGTAAATCATTTGACTTTATGTTACTATCCAGATTCAAAGACTTGTGGTTTTAATTGGGATTATTATAATGAGGAAACACTCGAAAAATTTGATATAAAAGATGATTTACTGGATACTACTGACATTAAAGCATATTTAAAGAATTGTATAAATTCCAATTATTATGTTCATCTATTTTTAGACCAATACTATATTAAAAACTCAGGTGTATATCAAACTAAGCATAAAATTCATGATAATGCCACAATTTTTGGATATGATGAATCAAATGAATTTTTTTACGTTGCTGACAACTTCCAATCCGGAAAATATTTAATAGCTGAAGTAAATTATAAAGATGTAGAGGAAGCAAGAAAGGCAGCGATTAATACTCCGGCAATAAAATTTAAATTAGCAGACACAATTAGCTTTAACTTAGAAATAGATATACTAATTTTAATTTTGAAAGGACACTTAGAAGGTAAATTTTATTTATTGAATGATTATGTTGAAAGCCCATGTAAGGGAACTATTACATATGGGATAGACATATATAATATTTTAAAAAATTATTTAAAAAATTTAATTGAAGGTAAAACTAAATCGGATATTAGATCTTTCCATGTGATGGCTAATCATAAATCGGTTTTATTGCTATTAGTAGAATATCTTAGTGAAAACGGTCAAATTGAAAATGCTAATGACAATTATAGACTTTTTAAGGAAATTGAAGATGAGAGTATAAAATGTAGAAATCTTTTAATAAAATATAATATTAATGGGGATACAAAATTAATTGATATTGTTATTAGTAAAATAGACGATATTATTGGGAAAGAAAAATATGCACTTAATTATTTAATAAATAGCATTAATGAAAGACGTAGTAAATCGGATTTATAAAAAACCTTATTCAGGTTTGGGATTCTCATATGCCACACGTGAGAAGGCTCGTATGGATATATTCTGGTACATAGAGACATTTTACAATCGCAGGAGAGACATCCAAGCATTAAATTACTTAACTCCTTTTCGCATACAAGCAGAGATATTATGTTAATTGCGCTACACAGTATTGAAAAATAATGTAATATAAAATATTGTAAATATTGTTATATTATGAAATAGTTATTATATATTGCGAATTAAATCTAGCAAAATGTGACATGTACTTTAACAATTAGCCTATCAAAAATTAATTTTGTAGAATAAGTTTATATCTTTCTTCAAAATAAATGGTATTAATCTATTCTGCTTTTCTAACTTTTAGCAAATGTTGAAAGGATCTTAATTTATCTTTAAGAAGAATTTTTTTAGGAGGGGAAACGAATGAGTAATGCAAAGAAGACGTCAATTATATGGAATGTAACTAGGTTGTGTTCATGGACTTGTAAATTTTGCTGCGTAAATGCAGAATTTATTAGTAATTTAGAACAAGTGAATATTAATAAAGATGTTAACTATTGTTATAAAACCGAATTAAGTTTTAGTGATAAGATTAAAATCATTGATCAACTTACTCACAACAAATATACAATAGATTTTTCAGGTGGGGAGATATTGATCGATCCTTTAAATGTAGAATTAGTTTTATATGCGTCTAAAAAGCTTGGTGCTGATTCTGTAGGAATTAGTACATCTGGTGTTTTTATTACCGATGAAGTTATTAATAAGCTTTCTGGAAATGTACGAGATGTGGAAATTACATTAGATTATTTACCATTTAGACCATATAAATTAAGAACTGTGGGCTATCATGAGTATGCTGCATATGCAATAAATAGACTGATTACACACGGATTTACTGTTGGAGTACAAACAGTCTTGACGAAGGAGAACATCAGCAAGAATATAATTTTAGAAATTTTTGATTGGCTGGAAAAAAATAAAGTTGATTCATGGAGTCTGTTGAGATTCTTCCCCTCTGGGAGAGGAAGCAAATATAATAGGCTAGTTCCAAGCTACGATGAATATTGTAATATAGTAGAATATATTTCTCAATTGTCTAAGAATAGTAATTTGAAGGTACATTTTCAATATTTATTACCAAACCATAGTGGTTACAATGAGGAGTGCAGAGCAGTTAAGAAGTCAATAGGCATTTTGCCGGATGGTTCAGTAACCGCATGCTTTTGGGCTTTAGATGAAAATATGTTACCTAGAGACGATATTTTTTACTTAGGCAAATTACCGCAAGATAATATAGATAATATATTGAATAGTGAGAAAGCAAACTATTGGAAAAATCAGAAGCACCATTGCAAAATATTTGATTTTGGCTCTGAAACAGAAAATTTGAGAGTATCCACTTTAAAATAATTAATAAATATTTTAAAAAGGAAGGGTTATTATGAAATGTAGTATTGTAATACCATATTATCAAAGAAGAGAATTACTATTTAATACTTTGTATTCGCTAAATAATCAAATAAATATGGACAACACATTCGAAGTCATAGTAATTGATGATGGCTCTGATGACTTAAGTTTAAAGGATATTGAGCAGCTTGATTTAAATATTGATATTAAGTATTTTAAATATCCTCGAAGTGAACGTTCAGGTGCTGCATTTGCGAGAAATAAAGGGATAGAAAAAGCCAAGGGAGAATTTGTAATATTTTTAGATTGTGACCAGATTGTAAAATCAGATTTTGTTTATGAGCATTACAAATTTCATGAAAATGCAAATACAGATGATTTGATTCTCCAAATAGGTATGAGAAATGATTTACATGAAGGTCAGATAATAGATATCTACAATATCAACAAGTGTACTTTTGATATAGATTGTAGAGAGAAAGTGTTCGAAATATATTCAGAAAACATGGCTTGTCTAAAAGGCTCTTGGCACTTAGTGTTCTCAAATAACATTTCTATATCAAGGAGTATATTGGACAAGTATGGAGGTTTTGATGAGAATTTCAAAGGATGGGGTCTTGAGGATTGCGAATTTGGATATAGAATGTTCAAACAAGGAGTAAAGATACTTTATAATCCAAACATTGAAGCCTTTCATCAGTATCACGAGTTTATATGGAGTGAAGAAAGAGTTGAAGGGTGGAAAAGAAATATAAATTATTTTATTCAAAAGTATTATGAGTTGCCGGTTATGATGCAGTTAATAATAGGTGAATATGTTGATCCAATAACAAAAAAGGAAATGGTAAAAAGAAATAGACTTGAAAGGTACGATGAGGAAGGAAAATGGTTGGAGATTTGGTTAAATTCTTATGAGAGATTTGAAAACTCATTAAGAAGCAAACATACCAATATTTTAAATAACTGCGCACGAAATATGACAATTAAAAATCCAACAATTTCTGAATTAGAATATATATTGGCAAATGAGTATTTTGGTGAATTAATAGTATTATGTCCAAAAAATAATATTGATTTAATTATTTGGATACAAACATCAGAAAAAAGCTCTAGTGTTAAATTATATACATATTAAGTATTATAAAGCATTGTATTTTTAAAAGAGTAAGTCTTTATAAAAGTCCATTTTATTAATTAGCATTATAAAAGAATTAATTATTTATAAATAATATTATTTTTTCGGAGGACCATTTTTGATGGGAAAGAGAAATATTGAAGTAGAGGGTTTTAGTTTATGGAAACTATCATGGCCATTGTGGATACAACTAATATTAGTGTATGCAATTATGCTTACGGATTCATTTTTTTTAAGTAAATTCTCAGATGATTATGCAGCTAGTATTGGGGCCATATTTCCTATATATGCAATATTTTATATGTTGTTTAATCAGATGGGACAAGCTGGCTGTAGTGTTGCATCACAATATATGGGAGCTAAAAAGAATGAACAAATTATATCGACATATATGACTTCAGTTTTTATTATGCTGATTACAGGTATTATTGCAAGTGCTTTCATGTTTACTTTTTCAAGAGATATTGGTACATGGGTTGGATTAACACCCCAAAACAATGAAATTACGCGTATTTATATAAGCTTTACTGGTACATCGTTGGTACTAGAGTCTCTAAAATCGGCATATAATGGCATTTTGTCCTCAAAAGGAAAGACTTTTTGGAATATGATTGTAAGTATTTTATATAACATAACAAATATTTTGATAAATGTCTTATTCCTAACAGGATTTTTGGGAGTTCCTAAACTTGGCGTAAGTGGTGTTGCTATTTCAACAGTTATATCCGAATTAATTGCCTTAGCAACGCTTATGTTTATTGTTCATGTAAAAGAACAAATTAAGTTTTCATTTAAGGATTTTACATCGAAATTTAAGTATCTATGGAAACAAGTTGTTAAAATTGGTATCCCTTCATCATTGGAACCTATATCAGTTCAATTAGTTGGGTATGTTGTTACATTAATTGTAGTTGGACTTGGTATGAATGCATTAGCAGCGAAAACTTATACATTTAATTTAATGTCCTTAATTACTGCGTGGTCTGTAGGTATTGGTGTAGGTACAGCAATAATTGTAGCTCATTCAGTGGGGGCAAAAAAATACGAAGGGGCAGATAAACAGCTACATAAAAGTATTGTTTTTAGTTCGGGTATTTGTTTTTTGATGGTATTGGTATTTCTAATTTGTTCAAGTTTAATATTTAGACTGTTTACTGAAAACAAAGAGATAATTAATTTGGGAATAAAATTATTAATAATTAGTCTTTTTTGGGAGCCAATCAGAGCTATAAATATTATTACTGCATATTCATTATCAGCGGCTGGAGATGCGCGCTTCTGTGCTATATCAGGAACGATAATAATGTGGATTGTAGGGCTACCACTATGTTATTTGATTTCAATTACACTTGGATTTGGTTTAATAGGAATTTGGTTTGCACTATTTTTAGATGAAGTAATCAGGGGAATAGTTTATTACTTTAGATGGAGAAAAAAGAGATGGCAGAAAATGGGCATAACTGAAAATAAGCAGAATATGGCTATAACCGAGAAGTAGGATGACATAGGTATACCCGAAACCGATGAGAGCAACAATTCCTTAGAAGAAGGTATAGCGACTAATTGATATAGGTTTTTCTTACTTATTCTTACTTATATTGTAGATAAATTATTAAATTTTTGTGGAGTTAGCCTATGGAGAAAATAATTTTTTTAATTTTGAGTTTTTTATCTGGAGCTACTGAATTAGGCGGAATTTTATATGCTTTAAGGACAAATTTTAATATAGTTGAGATTGTTGGATTAGGATTAGCGTATCAGATAGGAAATCTTGTTCCTAACCCAATTAAATTAAATAGGAAAGCTTCTATATTTTCAGCCGTTCTAAGTAGCTGCTGTTTCGTAACATTTAAGTTTATTAATGCTAATTATTGGTTACTCTTTGTAGGATTCGTGTTGATAGCTATGTCTATTCAATCTTTACGGTCATTGCAAAAGGAAAACGTATCAACCCCAGTAAAAAGGCTTTTTAGAATTATTGGCTTCTTAGGTTCTCCATTGATGAGTATTAATGTGTTTGTGTGTGTAGGTGTTATATTAATTTGCGTTAGTACTGTAACTAAATGGAATTATATAAAATGTGAATTGAATAGACCTAAGGTTGGATTTATAAATGCGATTATGATAACACACCAGATTCACTATTTCGCATATGCATACTTTATTTTAATACTTATTGCTAATATCATTTCGAAATCATTTAATAAAAACAGCATATCACAAATATTAATCGGAGTTCTATTTACTTTAGGTTGGTTAACTTATACTAGCATATCGGTAGTTTTAAAAAAAGAAAAATATTTTAGATATTTTATTACAGGTCACCTTTTTTTAACAATTGTTTTATTCAGTTTAGCGTACAATTCAGATAATTATTGGTCAATTATTCTGTGGATATTAACAGGATTTGGTGGAGGTACTGTATTCTGTATAGAAAAAATCAATAACCTTACAAATGAATCAACAAAAAGAGATATCGTTTTTTCTGAGAACATCGGTCATATTATTGGCGTAATATTTGGGTTAGTTGTTTATTTATTCTCTACGAAAACAAATTATCCTGTTTATTTAAGTTCTATTTTTGCAGGAGTAACTGCATTATTAATGATAATTTACTATGTTACAAAAACTAGTAAATTTAATATAAATGCTAAAGAAAATAAAGCTCAAAAAATTATTGATAAGTAATGAATTAATCAGGGTTAAGGTGATGACTAATGGTAAATGTTCAAGAGAAATATGTATCCGAAATTTTAACAAAAAGTAAACTTCCTGATGCTGATTATGTTGTGAACCCTTATATAGGATGTCCACATAAGTGTATTTACTGCTATGCAGAGTTTATGAAGAGATTTACTAACCATGTTGGCGACGTATGGGGTGATTTTATTGATGTAAAGGTATTCTCAAATAAAGTTAGTTCACAAAAATTAAAAAATAGATGCGTTCTAATAAGTTCTGTTACCGACCCTTATAATTATTTTGAAGCTAAATATGGTTCTACTCGCCGCGTATTAGAGAATTTAGTTAATACTGAAACTAGAGTTGAAATACTTACAAAATCAAGCTTAGTATTAAAAGATTTAGATTTAATAAAAAAATTTAAGAATATTAGAATAGGTATTTCTCTGAACACACTTGATGAAAGCTTTAGAAAGAAGATAGAACCTAGGGCATCTAGTATACAAAATAGACTTCAAGCATTGAAAACGTTAAAAAATGAAAACATAAGCACATATTTATTTATATCACCTATGTTTCCAGAAATTACGGATTATAAGTCAATACTTCAGGCAACAAGGGATTATGTGGATTGTTACTATTTTGAAAATTTAAATTTGCGCGCAGGATATAAGACAAAAGTCTTAACCCTTATAAAAAATTATTATCCACATTTAGTTGCTTTATACGATAAGATCTTTTGCCAGTCAAAGCACATATATTGGGAAAACCTTAAGAATGATATCGAAAATGATTTAAGAAAAAGTGAAAAAGAATACAAAATTTATTTTTATCATGATGAAATTAAGAAGAAGTAAGTTCTACTTATTAAATGCAATCGTATACCTCATAGATATAGTTTGGTGTAAATAAATCAATCGAAGCTAAAAAAACAGCAAGCACATTGGAACAGTTTGGGGTTGATGCGTTTAAAAAATGTATAGGTTATTGAAAAAGCAATTTCTTATAAATTCAAAAAAATTAACAGGAGGACAAAAAATGAGTGATAATAACTATTCTTACCACACTACTGCATTTAAATTTCTTGAAACCCAGCGAGCGCTTGGTATTCACAAGGCGAAAGTACATGGTAAAATAATTACGGTATATCCATCGACCATCTCTCCAATGCTCGACTGGGCAGGTGAGCTAATGGTGGATTGTTTACCAGAATTGAAAGGAAAAACTTTTTTAGAAATCGGATGTGGCAGTGGTGTGGTATCATATTTTGCAGCACTTGCTGGAGCAAAAGTTACAGCATGTGATATCAATCCAGAAGCTATCGAATGCACTAAGATCAACCTGGAACCACAGAAACTCGCAGCTGATGGCGATGCAAATACAGTGGCTGTCGGGCATGAGTTCTTGATTTCTGATGTTTATTCTGCAGTGCCTGGTAGAAAATTTGATGTGGTAGCATGGAATTTGCCCTATCATGGAGTAAAACCTGCTGATAACTTAGAACGGTGCTTGGCAGACGAGGACTATCAAGGTGCTACTGTTTTTTTAAAGGAAGTTGATTTGCATCTTGCCCCAAAGGGAACCGTATTGGTTGGTTTTTCAGAACTTGGCGACCTGCCACGTATTATCGCTATGATATTTGATGCGGGTCTCACAATTACCAATTATCGTACTGAATGGCGTGCAGGCTACAATGGCATCATTATTGAAGCCATGCGAAAAATAGATTTTGATCAAAGTTCATCAGAGGCATATGAAGCATTTGTGGAAAAACAGATGAAATCTGGAACTTGATCAGCTCTGGAATTTAGGGGAGGAGACCAGAATTCCGCATTAACACAGAATTCGACTTTTATTGATAAATATTGTCAGTGTTTAAGAAAAGGTGTAAAAAAGACAGCTATATCAGATCATGTTGAAACAATATTATAAATTAATCATGGGGCCTCGCACTCCCAAACCTTTACGGACACTTGTGGATATAAATTAATAAGAAATTTATATCCACAAGTGATAAGGAAATGGCTAATCAAAAATAACTGCCAAATTGCTAAAATTAATTCCATCGATGATAATAACGAACTGGAGGATAAAAAATGAGTGATAATAACTATTCTTACCACACTACTGCATTTAAATTTCTTGAAACCCAACGAGCGCTTGGTATTCACAAAGCGAAAATACGTGGTAAAATAATAACCGTCTATCCATCGACAATCTCTCCTATGCTTGATTGGTCAAGTGATCTTATGGTGGATTGTTTACCAGAATTAAAAGGAAAGACTTTTTTAGAAATCGGATGTGGCAGCGGTGTGGTATCATATTTTGCAGCACTTGCTGGAGCAAAGGTAACAGCATGTGATATTAACCCAGAAGCTGTCGAATGTACCAGATTGAACATGAATCCAAAAAAACTCGCATCTGACGGAGATACAGATACTGAAATTGTCGGGCATGAGTTCTTAATCTCCGATGTCTATTCTGCAGTGCCTGGTAGGAAATTTGATGTAGTTGCATGGAATTTGCCTTATCACGGAACAAAACCAGCCGACAACCTAGAGCGCTGCCTTGCAGACGAGGACTATAAAAGCACTACAGCATTCTTCAATGAAGTCGCCTTGCATCTTGTCCCAAAGGGGAAAGTGCTGATCAGTTTTTCTGAACTCGGAGACTTACCGCGCATAATCGCAATGCTATTTGATGCAGGACTCACAATTACCAGTTATCGTTCTGAATGGCGAGCAGGCTATAATTGTCTCGTAATTGAAGCTATGAGAAAAGAGGATTTTGATCAGAGCTCGGCAGAGGAATATGAAGCATTTGTTGAAAAACAAATGAATTGGGCTAAATGAGAAATGAGACTAGTAGAAAAATTCTAAAAGGCTAGCAATAGAGAAACTACTGAAATAGTTTAACCCTTTGAAATAGCAATACACTTTGAAAAGAGGAATGTGAGTTATTGTTATAATTGAGTATGCAATGACACTATTCTTTCTAGATTTTTGTGGAGTTAGGCTCTCAATTGTATTAGGAAGCGGGTGCCGTTGTTTTTTATATTGAAAACCTCAAATCCCTTGTTAAATGGGTTATTCAAAATATAACAAGTGTAACTTAGTTTACACAATCTTAAGAAACAGGAGGAATTTATTATGCCAAGCTCGATTCGACTTGTTGTCGGAATACCCACGATTAGTTCCTCGGATTATATTTATCAATCATTAGTGAGATATAAAAAGGAAATTAATATGCTACCTGCAATGTTTAATACATCGGTAGTAATTTGCATCAATGGGGAAGACAATAATAATACAATAGAAAACGAAGTTTCAAAATTCGCCGTTGACCAATCAAATATAAATGTAATAATATTAAAACGAAAAGAACCAGGCAAAAATGCCGCTCTTAATCTCATTTTAGAACACGCAAGAAATTTAAATTGTGATATTATTCATTTTCTAGATGATGATGTAATTCTTAAAAATGGATCGCTTAAACTGGATATAATAACTTTAATTGATGCTCAACAGAATTCCAGTGTTCCAATAATGGTTGGCTCAAATTTTTATGGAATCGAACAAAAATTACCAGATTTTATTAATAGTGATAAAAATATTATATCTGCGATAAAAAATTGGATATTACATAAAATATTTATATTACCATTTCGAGAATCAGCTGATAAGACAACTTTTTGTATTGGGCAGAGCCTCTGCGCTTATATGAGATATTATCCAGACTATCCAGATGACGCCACGGGAATTGCTGATGATGGGTTTATTGGTTACTACTGGGCCAAAAAAAACAAAAGTGTAATTTTATATGATAAAGCCAATCCTATCATTAAACCTAAAGATTCAGTCGTATATTTTAGAATAGCAAAAACATACAAAGAGTGGCTTCACCAACAGGTTAGAATATATACCGGTGTATATTATGCGTGTGTTGACCAAGCTGAAGATAGTAACGATGTAGATTTTTTTGCTGATTATTTCAGATGGGAATACACTATAGGCAAATCGTCAAGGCGAAAAGGAAATGAAAAAGGTTTAAAGCATATAGTGAAATTGTCGATTCTTAGATTGTTTTATAACCATGTGGTTGCGAAGTCAAATAGAATCATTACACAAAAAGAAGTACCCCCATGGATTATTGCCAGATCAACAAAAAATATAAACATAGATATTAATTTAAATAAGATGTAACATTGTAACCGCAATTTGGTTCTTTCAAAAGGGTAGGTTTCAAGTTTTGTGTAAACGGTAAATACTGATGTTGAATATTTAATATTTTTAGGGACGGGTGCTTGTTTTAAAAGCAGCTGTCCCTAATCTGCATTATACCGTTAATTTATAGTAAGCGTCAAACGAGTTCTGACGCGATCTATAGCAAGTCGGGCTCACTATACCAAGTAAATCACAAAGAGCGTTATTAACCATTACCCTGAAATCGTCATCAGATATGTTGTTAGCTTGGGCAAATTCAACGGCATCATCGACAGTGCTGGCCAATTTCCTCGCTAAACGTGCATTCTCCTTTTCCATCATTGGAAAATGTTCAATAACATAGCCCGAATAATCCATTTCAAAGTCATACCTCGATATCTCTCCGTCAGCGAAACCAGAGACAAAATCTATCATAAACGCTGTACGTTTTCCAACCTTCATCAATCTTCCTCCCACGCATGTTTTTCAGGTTTTGTTTCCTTTGGTTTCGGTGTAAAGACCTTCTGCGGCAATGCCGAACTGTCGGGCAAAAAATCTTCAATTGCGGACGCGTAGCCAGGTTTTCCAAGGTTGGATGCATATTCCGGCACATCCGGACGGCGATTTCGAATTTATCCGGACACCTTGTCTGTAAGTTGATTTTATTCTAGTCTTCCGTTTTTTCAATATCTTTTATAGTTTTTTCTGCCATGACTTAGGCCTCGAGTTTTTGAATATATTAATTTCATCTAAAAGTATGTATAGTTTGCAACAGACAAAGGTTGCAAACTTTTTGTCTGTTGATTGGTAAATTATCCATGTATACTAAAATTGTCCATGTTCCCAGTGCTAAGATTTCTGAATGGTCTTGTGGTGATTATTACTCTAATTGTAAGAAGTATGCCGGAAATATTGGAACTCAAAAACCTTAGTGGTAGAGGTTAGATTCCTCTATTATTGTAAAATAATTAGCTCAAAGGTAGAGCATAAGGCAATGGAAAAGGGGTTCGAATCCCCAATCAGACTGATAATCTAATCGCTTGGTTGCGACTCGACTTTTACTCGAGAAATCTCAAAGAAATCTTTGGAGAGAATCCTCACGCTTTTGTAGAGTTTTTGCAAAAGCACTAATGATTAAGTATTAAAGTGTTGTAGATACCGAATATGGTAAACCAATCCTTGTGCATGAACCTTCATAAAGTGAATTACTATGGCTTAGGCTGATAGTAATTGACTCTGAAATTAGCAATACCTGAAATCTCAGATGAAGATATGCATAACGATTTGCAAGCAATATCATCAAGCAACACTCCGCATATATTATGGGGGGATTCTTGAAAAGGATGAATAAAATGAAGATTATTATCAAAAATGATGAAAGAGGTTTATTGTTCAGGGACGGAAACTATGTCAAATGTTTAAAACCTGGAAAGCACTCCCTAAACCCATTTATAAAATATAGCCTTGTTATAGGTGATGTAAATAAAATGTTTGAAACAGCGGGGAAAAATATAAATCTGTTTCTTGATGACCAGGAGCTTTTATAAGAGCTTACAGTTATTGATGTTCATGATTGTGAGATTGCCATTCATTTTGAAGACGGTAAGCTTGTGGATGTACTTAAATCGGATTTTCCTGAATACTATAGGCAGCAAATCCTTACTAATATAGTACCTGGTGCGCTGGTTGGGCTCGGTGTAACAGGGGATATGAGCGATTTTGTAATTGTAAGTCAATTCTGTACTTATAGTGAACCCAAAATCAGACTTGCTTCTATGATAGCAATGTGGTATCTGTCTAAAGAAGATGCAATCAAGCATGTATTGGACTCCTTGGAGTCTGAGATGCCTAAAATCAGAAAGACAGCAAAACAGTTTTTAAAAAGTTCTAAGATGCTGATTGTACTTTTTGAATTGAAAGAGAAATTAGAAAGTACTAATCTTGATATTCAGCTTTTTGCACTTGATGCAATTTGCTGGTATGGAGGGTGGTATGCCCTCGAAAGTATCCTTTTTGCTATTTCAAATTGGCAAAGCCCAGGGTTAGATAGGGCAAAAAACTTGTTGGATAGTTGGCTAAGTGGATCTGCTAGTCTTTATTCAAAGCCGGATGGTGATACGAAGGGTAAAATTGCTGAACTGTTTGAAACTGTTCAAAATAAAGGATTAATATCTGGTAAGGCTTTTAGAGAATTGAGTTTTATTATTGAAACAAGAAGATAGGTGAAATCAAAGAATAAGCTGGTTATAAATCAAAAATTCTATTGTCAAATTAATGAGGTAGGGGTGACAAATGTTCACACTTATCCAATTCTCCAATATCCATTACAATTTACCCATAGAAGCTTCTACAAGACACAACAAAAGAGGTGGGTAAATCATTGAACGAGTCCAATTTTATTGATAAATTGCAAGCTACATATGAACCAAATCTGTTTAACAAGCGCAAAATGTTTTGTGACACAAAGCTCCTCCTAAACCTATATTCAAAACTTCAGTGGAGAGTGGAGAAGTCATCAGTAGCAAAAGAATCAAGCCCAGTAGAAGCAACTGAAGCAAAGCAAATGAATACTTTCATTATGAGTCTTCTTAATTCAAATACTGAAACAAATAAGCTGGAACGCAGTGTTCAAAATATTGAGAACAGCAAGTGCCTGATAATTCTTGTAGATAAAGCACTAGAAATGCTTAAAAATCATCCTGACAATGGTGAAAGACTATACACCATCATTTCTAGCACATACAGCAGGTGCAAGGCGGATAGACTAACTGAGCTTGATCTGACTTGCAGGCTTAATATTTCTCGGAGCACGCTATATCGTGAAAAGAAAAGAGCCGTCTGCTTACTGGGAACTATTCTTTGGGGTTTTGTTCTCCCTGATTTCTTACAAGCTATTAAATTAATTTTATAATGATACTTTTGTGATACTTAGACGGAAATAAGTTGGTATCACAAGGTTACGGGAATTTAATCTGATTTTTGCTATCATTTTAGATGTGCAGTACTTCTTAAATGTATGAAGTGCACAAGCACAAAAAGTAGAATGCAATACTGACCCTTGACATTTGAATACTTGGTATAAAAGAACATTCCTATTGCTGCTGATAATATCAGAAGCAACGTAAGCTGATGCGCCAAGACCTTGGGTGAAACCAAGAGAGCGATTAAATCAGGCATTAAATTATTCTGTGGTGGAATAATTTGCAATGACGGCAATAGGGACAATGATACTTCTGTCTGGCTATCTTCGTGAAAGGGACAGTCCGCTCGATGAGGGGAAGTGCAAAAACATTATGAAACCTATTACCAGTAGGCTGCTTTCATACCAAACAAAATAACAACATTAGCAGCATACCATTGTGTCAGACTCTTCAGAATAGGTATTAACAGATAGTGTCAGAGATTGTCACTCTTTTTTTGTTCTTAAGCGAATAAATGTACAAGTTTAATTCTTATATATGAAAACAAAACATAAAATATATCAGGAGAATATTAGTAGGTGAAAAGAATGAAAACAAATTCTAGTAATGAACAATTATATGAAATAGAACAAATAAAGAAAAATTTAAAAGACAAAGAACAAATAATAATTTCATCTAATAATAATCAGAAAGTAAAATTGATGAGATTTGGTAATCGAGTATATGAAGTTATTTATAATTATGGTGATTTGAGTTTTGAAAATTGTATTGTTGATATGTTCTTATCTAAATAATTATATTTACATAATTACTAAAATGATATATTATTATTTTTTAATAATTACTTATTGATAGGAACTAGTTGCGGAGGATAAAAGCATGAAGAAGAAACCTGCAAATAAAAGTCAAGGGTTAAATTGAAAGAATTTTAAGATTGAAAAAGGAGTATGGTAAACAAAGCTGCCACAGGATAAGTTTTGTGCCAGCCTGTAAGAAATGGAGGATCATGGATTACACTGCATTTTCAAGGCTTTCCATATACTCTTTAACACGGGCATAGTAAATCCGCAGGAACTTATTGCAACCTGCCACCATGTAAACGTAATAATGTTTGCCTTCTGCCCGTTTTCGATCAAGAAATTGATATACTGTATCTTCAGCCTTTGAGTTCTGTAATAGGCAACTCATGACTTGAAAGAGTGTTTTACGAAGCGCTGAAGATCCTCGTTTTGATATACTGCGGTCTTTAGCTTCGAATGAGCCGGATTGATACGGAGGAGCATCAACACCGGCAAAGGCTATCAATGATTGTTTACGTGTAAACCGGCATACATCACCGATTTCAGCCATAAGTTGAGGACCAAGTGTTTTACCAACACCATGCATGGCAAGAACAATCGGGTATTCTGGAAGAGTAGAAGCCAGATTCTGCATTTCCTGCTGAATGGAAGCCAATGTGGAAGAAATGGTATTTAGCTGTTCAACTGCCTGCTTTAAGAGTTGCTTGGTGAAATCATTACAGGGTAAAGTTGGGACCTGATATTTTGCAAGATCGTGGATTACAGCAGCTTTCTGATTGCTTTTTTGGTATCAGGCTTTGGAGCACCAGTTGTTATATAACTCGGTAAAATGATTAAGGGAGTGTTTCCTGACACAATCACAATGCCAGAACCTTGCAGCGAAATCGATCCACTTTTCGTGACCATCAGATCTTGCTGAAGTGGTAAATAGAGTATTACAACCGGCAAAGGTTTGGTCGAGAATGGAAATCAGATTGTTTTTCAAAGCAACCTTGAGTTTCATATATTGGTTGTACTGGCGATTGTAGGTTTTCAAAAGGAGGCGGGTGTCATCCTCAGGAGTGTAAGGCTTTAAAAGCATCCAGTTGGAAAGTCCGTAATTGGCAATTTTGACCGAATCAGCTTTATCGGTTTTTATCTTACGGATGGAGTTATTTCCGTAGTCATGAATCAGTTTTGCATGAACTACGCTAATAAATAAACCGGAGTCAGAAAGATACCGTGAGATGGGTTGATAATACTTACCGGTGTATTCCATGATGACTCTGGACTCACCGTCTAGGCTTTTGAGAAGGTCTACCAGCTTTTTGAGTTCACTGGCGGTGTGACGGATTTCAAAGGGTTTTACCACGATGTTTCCAAAGGGACGCATGACGGCAATCATGCTTTTGCCTTTGGAAACATCAATACCAACAGCATTCATAAGTGATCCTCCAATTAAAGATGATAAGTAGTGGGTAACCATCATTAACTCATTGCCGATTCTATTTGCTTGGTGACACGAACGCTCTGGAGTTCCAGTGGTTCAACCTGCTTAAAACGAACGCTGCAACAAAAGGATGGCTGACGGTTTCTCCTACGAACGTGGATAGTTCAAAACCTATAAGCGTCAGACCCAATACTCCTCTTATTGTAGCTTAGGCAAGAGATGGAAGGAAACATAACCGGATGTTATGTTTGTATCCAAATATATAGTAGCAAACCTTTAGTTGCTTGTTTAGCCAGAACAAGTACAGATATGCAACATACCAGTATAGATAATCAACATGAAATATTTTATAGATGGATTGAAAAAAATGATTCTGAATTATTTGAGATTTATACTGATGAAGGTATAAGCGGAACTAAAGGCATTAAGAGAATTGAATGGCTAAGAATGATTGAAGATGCGAAGGATAGAAAATTTAATGTTCTACTTGCTAAATCATTTTCTAGGTTTGGAAGAAATCAAAGGGAAACATTAAGGACAAATGGTATTAGAATAGTATTTATTGAAAATAACCTTGATAGTGAACAAGATGCAACAAAGTTTGGTTTATTCGCATGGTTGGCCGAACAAGAGGCACAACAAACTAGTACAAGATTAAAAGAGATATGGAAGCATTATAATCAAATAGGAAAGGTGCATGTAACTTTAGCATCTTATGGTTACGATTATGATGAAAATATAAAGAATTTTGTTATTAATCCTTTAGAAGCAAATATTGTAACAAAAATATTCAATCTTTATATTCAAGGATTTGGATTTAATAAAATTGCTAGAATACTATCTGATGAAGGTGTTAAAACTAAAAGAGGTGGAAGTTGGGCTGGACAAACTATAAGTGGAATTTTAGAAAATGAATTTTATTGCGGAACTCTTGTACAAGGAAAAAAAAGAACTATTGATGTAACAATAAATAAAACTGAAGATATAGTAGAGGAAGAATGGTTTAAGCACTATAGCAATCATGAAGCTATAATAGATGAAGAAACATTTATTAGAGTTCAAAAACAAAAACAGGAGCGTTCAGGGTATGCTAAAAAAAAATATACAAAAGAACATTCTAATTGTGGTAATCAAAGGACACGTCAAAGTAATGCTTCATTGTTTAGTAACTTATTAAAATGTGGTGATTGTGGTTCTACCATGACTATCAAAAGAAAAAAGATGTTTGATTTCAAGCCATTTTACAACTGCATTAAATATGATATGTATGGCAAAAAAGAATGTCGTCACAGTAGTAATTTTATATGGGAAGAAAATTTACTTATAATGCTTAGAAGTGAATTAGATGATTTGGTAAAAGATAATTATAAAACAATTAAAGATAAAATATCTCAGAAAGTTGAGAAAATGAAACCTAAAACAGTTGAAAAAGAACTTGAAATAATTAATGCTAAAATCGAACAACATATTAAATTATCTACTTCTTTATTAGTAAATTATACTAATGGAATTATGGGACAAACACAGTTTAAATTGCAAAATGAATCTATTGAACAAAATTTAAACATACTGATGGCTCGTAAACAAGAATTAGAAAATATCCCAGAGATAGATATTAATATTAAGAATGAAAAATATCTTATTGAAGATATTGAAACCTTGATGGAGTTACCTATTGAAGAATGGAATAATTCAATGCTGAAGAGTATTTTAGATAGCATAATAGTATTTATTGATGGAAGAATAGAGTTTAATTTTAAGTACCTAAATAGTCAATTATGCAACCCCGGTTTATACTGGAAGCTATGCGGATACCAGAACAAAGGTCCAGACGGCGATTCAGGGAAACAAACCCCCGGAAATGGCCATCATGTTTTCTACCGATTTGTTTTCACTGCTGGATATGGACGCAATTGTAGATATGGACAGTTTTATTAAGACTGACAGCGATAAGGCTTACCTTGAGGATTTTTATCCTGGATTTATGACCAATTCACAAACCGGAGGTAAAACCTGGGGCATACCTTTCCAGAGGAGCACAATTATTTTGTACTATAACAAGGAGGCTTTCAAAGAGGTGGGGCTCGATGCCGAAAAACCCCCTGAGACATGGGAGAAGCTGGTTGAGTACAGCAAAAAGCTCACCAAAAACGGACGCTGGGGGATAGAGGTCCCTTCCACGGGATATGCATACTGGATGATGCAGACCTTTGTATTGCAGCAGGGTGAAAAAAATCTCATGAACTCTGACGGAAATGAGGTGTATTTCAATTCTCCTGCCACAGTAAGCGGATTGAACTACTGGCTTGAGCTTTCAAGAGTACATAAGGTAATGCCCGAAAACATCATTGAGTGGGCAACTGCGCCAACGGATTTCATAGAGGGTAAGACTGCTATGATGTATCACACTACGGGAAATCTTACAAATGTAAAAAACAGCGCAAAGTTTGACTTCGGCACCGCCATGCTTCCATCAAAGGATAAAAGAGGCACTCCCACAGGCGGCGGAAATTTCTATATCTTTAATAATACTTCTGCCGAAAAACAGCAGGCCTCATGGAAATTTATCCAATGGATGACCGAACCGGAGAGGGTGGCGCAGTGGAGCATTGACACAGGCTATGTCGCCACCAGAAAGCAGGCGTACGAGACTGAAAAGATGAAAAATTACGTCAAGGATTTCCCATATGCGCTCACAGCCCGTGACCAACTGCAGTTTGCCGGTGCGGAGCTTTCCACGCACGAAAACGGGAGAGTGACAAAGATACTGGAGGACAATATCCAGGCTGCGCTCACAAAGACAAAGACTGTGGATAAGGCTCTCAACGACGCCCAGGGCGAGGCCGAAACAGTGCTGAAACCGTTTAAAAAATAATTGCCTCGTTGCAGGTGAGGGGAAATACATGAAAACTATTACATTAAACCGGAGATGTGAGAAGCATTCAATTAAAAGGATGCTTCTCCATCCTGCAATTTTAAAACGCAGATTGATCAATAATATGAAGGCATGGCTCCTGGTTTTGCCGGCTTTCATATTTCTTTTGCTTTTTACCCTGTATCCCATATTTTCTACCTTTGGCAGCAGTCTGTATTTAAAAAACCTTTCAACCAGGATACCGCGGTTTGTGGGCATTGAGAACTATCAGGGCCTGATAGGGGACCAGGTGTTTTTTCAGGCGGTAAAAAATAATCTGATCGTCGCGTTTGTTACCATACCGCTCAGCATATTCTTGGCGCTTTTAATGGCCATGTTTGCAAACTCCAGAATAAGGGGCAGAGGGATTATCCGGGCGGGATTTTTTTATCCTACACTGCTTCCAATGATCGCTGTGGCAAATATCTGGCTGTTTTTTTATACTCCGGGCTACGGGCTCATAAGTCTCGCAGGTGAAATGCTGGGGCTGGGCAAGGTCAATCTTCTGGGAAATCCCAAAACTGTGCTGCCTGCCGTTATGGCGGTTCTCGTATGGAAGGAAGCCGGATATTTCATGATTTTTTTTCTTTCGGGGCTGCAGAATATACCCAGAGAAATGTATGAGGCCTCCCATGTTGACGGCTCAAGCAATTGGCAGACCTTTAAGAATATTACATGGCCTCTTCTTATGCCAACCACCCTTTTTGTCATAATAATAGCTTTCACCAATTCCTTTAAAAATGTTGACCATTTGTACATAATGACAAAGGGCGGCCCGGATAATGCCAGCACAATGATCCTGTACTACATATACCAGGTGGGTTTTGAGTTCTGGGACACCGGCAGGGCGTCTGCAATCACAACCGTGCTTATTGCAATACTTCTCTTTATCACCTGTATTAAATTTTTTATTATTGACAGGAGAACCTATTACAGTTAGGAGGAATACATTTTGAAATCGAAAATAGAAGCCATGCTGTACAGGATAATTATGATTATCGTATTGTTAATCAACGTTATTCCGCTTTTCTGGGTTTTCCGGACCTCGGCCGTTCCCGGACAATATTCCATAGATCTGTTAAAACCGGCGCTCCCGACCTTTGATAATTTTATAAAAGTGTTTGAGGCCGCGCCTTTTGCCGCATATTACATCAACACTTTTATAGTGATAGCAGTGGTGTTTTCCGTACAATTTTTTCTGGTGACACTTTCATCATATGCCTTTGCGAGAATGGAATTCCTTGGGAAAAACCTGCTGTTTGTCCTTTTTCTGCTTCAGATACTTATAACTCCAGATGTGCTGATAATACCAAATTACAGCTTCCTGTCAAAAATAAATCTGGTAGATACCCGGCTGGGCGTTATGATACCTTATTTTGCGTCGGCTTTTGGGATATTTCTCATGAGACAAAACTTTAAACAGGTGCCCTTTGAGCTTGAAGAGGCGGCAAGAGCGGAGGGCCTGGGAGTATGGAATATAATATGGAAAATATATGTGCCCCTCAGCAAGCCTTCCTATATAACCTTTGCAATAGTATCCGTAAGCTATCACTGGAACAATTTCCTGTGGCCTCTTGTTGTGACAAATTCCGTGGGAAAAAGGACCTTGAGCCTGGGTCTGGCCATATTTGCCCAGTCATATGAAACCGGAGCCCAATGGGGCGAAGTCTGCGCTGCCACCGTGGCGGTGATCGCTCCGCTGCTCATAGCCTTTCTGGTATTTCAGAACAAGATAATGGAGAGCTTTGCATATTCGGGAATTAAATAATAAACGATAATCCTTTACCGCGTTTATCTGATTCTGATACAATAGATACCGTGGCTATAGGAGGTTCGAATGAAAATAGGGAATTTGGAATTGAAAAACAGAGTATTTTTGGCGCCCATGGCCGGAGTTACGGATATGCCCTTCAGGATATTGTGCAGAGAGCAGGGCTGCGGGCTGGTATATACAGAGATGGTCAGCGCCAAAGGCATGCACTATGCGGATGAAAAAAGCGCGCGGCTGACGCTTCTGGATGAAGGGGAAAAGCCGGGGGCGGTGCAGATATTTGGATCGGAGCCGGAAATTATGGCGGAAGTGGCGGAAAAGCTCAATCAGTCCGACGCCGCTGTCATTGATATAAATATGGGATGTCCCACGCCCAAGATAACCAAAAACGGAGAGGGAAGCGCGTTGATGAAGAATCCGCGTCTGGTGGGGGAGATAGTGCGTGCTGTGTCCGAAGCCTCCAGTAAACCTGTAACCGTGAAGATACGCAAGGGCTGGGATGATTTGAGCGTAAATGCCGTTGAAATAGCCCGTATTGCGCAGGAAAACGGAGCCTGCGCCGTAGCGGTGCACGGGAGGACCAGAGAGCAGCAGTACAGCGGGAAAGCCGACTGGGAGATAATCAAAAAGGTGAAGCAGGCCCTTTCGGTTCCCGTTATAGGAAATGGGGACGTCACCGGGCCCAAAGAGGCAAAGAGATTATTTGAAGAGACCGGCTGCGATGCAATAATGGTAGGGCGCGGAGCACAGGGAAATCCCTGGATATTCAGCCAGATAAACAGGTATCTGGAGGAGGGGGTTTTAATACCCGGACCAACCTCACGGGAAAAAATAGATACCATTATCCGGCATATGAATATGCTGATAGAGCACAAGGGAGAAAAAACGGGGATACTTGAAATGCGGTCCCATATCGCGTGGTATATAAAGGGTATGAGAGATGCCTCATACACAAAACAGAAGATATTTAAAATGACCCGTAAGGAAGAGATTATCAGTTTGCTTCAGGATTTTCTTCTTCACCAATAACATACCTGGCGAGTATTTCTTCAATACCGTCCACAATGCTTAAAGCGCACTTCTGCTGAAAGTCGGAGTCGGTCAGCAGCTTCAAATCGTTTTTATTTGAAATAAAGCCTATTTCCAGGAGCAGGGAAGGCATTTCCGTATGCCGTAGAACATACAGGTTGGGCCTTGGCATTATATCCCTGTCCCGCATGCCGATATCGCTGATCTTGGACTGCATGATCCGGGCGATATCTTCTCCGATGGGCGAATAGGGATTGTAGGCCGTCAGTATGCCGCCCTGTGAGGGATCGGTGAATGAATTGTTGTGTATACTTATAAAAAGCCTGCCTTTTTTCTCATTGGCTATTTTGGCCCGGTCTTCAAGACTGACGTAGGTGTCGTCTGTTCTGATCATATAATAGTCGATATTCTTTTCCTTGAGCTGTTTTTCTATTTCCAGTGAGATGGCCAAAACCACATCTTTCTCATTTATAGACCCGTTTCCGGCTCCTGGCTCCCAGCCGCCGTGCCCTGCATCGATGACTACCATGGGAGGTTTTCCCGAGGACGGTCCCGCAGAAGCTCCCGTAGGATCGCCGGCATCCGCCGGACCGCCGTTTCTGCGGGCAATGCCGACGACTGCAATTATTGCCACAGTCAGGATAATGATTATGGCAATCAGGTGCTGATGAGTCAGTTTTCGGCTTAGCTTGTCTATAAATTTGTTAAATTTCATAGAGTATTGGTTACCCCCGGATAAGGAATTAATATATCACCTTTAATATTAATATTCTAACATATAAATATAAAAAAAAGGTTGCAGAAATGTAATTCCCGCAACCTTTTTTTTCAAGTTTTTAAAATACTCTTTTTGCTCCGATATATCTGTCGGAATAGTAGGTACTGCTTAAGTTTGATATCGTAACGCCCTTTGAGGAGCTTGCGTGGATGAAGTTTCCGTCGCCGATATAAAAGCCCACATGGGACGGCCCGGCTTTGTAAGTCGTAAAGAATACCAGGTCCCCGGTCCTCAGATTGCTTTTTGAGACGCTCACTCCGGCCGCATATTGCTCGGCGGTGGTTCTTGGAATACTGACACCGTTTTTCTTCAGCACATACTGTGTGAAGCCCGAACAGTCAAATCCGCTGGGGGTCGTACCGCCCCAGACATAAGGCACTCCCATATAATTTCTGGCTGTATTTATCACAGCGCCTGCTTTTGAGGTTACTGCGGCCGATGTTCCCCTTGAACTCTTGGCAGTGGTTTTGGCCTTGGACTTAGCGGCGGTTGAAACCTTTGCGGTGCTTTTGGCCGGTGCCGCTTTAGAGGACACTTTCCTGGCGGCGCCTGAGGTTTTTACTGCACCGGCGCCGGCCGCTTTTTTATTTGAAGTACTTGCCGGTTTGCTCTGAGTATTGGAAGCCTTCACATCTGCCGGATTTAGGGCGGCGGTATTCGAAGTGACGGCTGCTCCGGTGTTTGCCGGATTTATTTCCTTATGGGTTTCCAGGCTTTCCGCTTTGAGTATTTCGGTATCGGACAGTTGCGATTCCCTGGAAGGCTGTGTTCCTGACTGCTGCGACGTAACAGGTTCGAGAATTTCCCTGTTAAAGGATAAATTCCTGTATACCGGCGCGGCCGCCGCCAGACAGATAGATAGAACTAAACAGCTGGTTATTACTTTTCTATTCATATTGACCTCCTGAAAGCTCTGCCTTTTTATCTTTAAAAAATAATCTATAGGTGGCAGATTAGTTGTACGCATATTGAATATGCATCACTTGACGGATAGCTGCCGGTTTTATCTTTTATAAAAACGGCAGCTGTGCCCGCTTGGAATATAGCAATATGCTGCTCATATATGAAATGGTTGCGCAAAGCAGCTGATGGGCTTATTATAAAGCCCCTGCCACGGAGTATCAACCTGTAATATATGGCAATTTGCTGGAAGTACAGTGTCAATTGCCGTCGAAACCCGGAGGCCTGAGGTATTTCATATGTTAGTATCCGACCAGGCATAAAAGCTTGGCCGGTTCAATAGAATTAATCAAGGCACTAAAATGCAAAGCGGATATTAGATCATTGATCCGGGCTTTACATATCAAAAAACCGTTTTGAGGGATTTTACAGGGGGAAGCGGCATGGCGAAAAAAACTTTTATCACCGGCGCGATCATATTGATGGCTGCAGGCTTTATAACAAGGATCATAGGCTTTATATACAGAATTTATCTTTCAAATCTTGTGGGCGCGGAGGGAATGGGATTGTACCAATTGATAGTACCCGTATACACGCTGATTATTCTGACTCTTACATCGGGCGTTTCAATAGCCGTTTCCAAAATGACAGCTGAAGAAGCGGCCAGGGGAAATTTTATAAATATCAGGCGTATATCAAAGATGGGACTGGCGGGTGTAATAGTGGCCAGTTCAGCCGTTTCAGTGTTATTATATCTGAATATTGATTTTATTGTTAACATAATTCTTAAGGACTCCAGAACGTACTCGTCGGTATTGATAATGATCCCGTGCATACCGGTCATTGCCGCGGCCTCGGCCTATAAGGGGTATTTTTACGGAATACAGGAAGTCACGCCAACCGCCATATCACAGATAGTGGAGCAGTTGGTCAAAATCGGCATATTGCTGGCTCTGGCAGCCAGGTTTCTGGAGGCGGGGCTGGAATATGCCTGCGCGCTGGCAACAGTGGGCATGGCGGTGGGAGAAATGTCAAACCTGTTCGTGCTGGCTATTTATTACAGGTTCAAAAAATATCCCCATCTCATTCCCAATTCCGCAAAAGGCCTGATCAGGAAAAGAAAGCTTGCCGGTTCGATTTTCGCCTGCGCCGCCCCCATTTCCGTCAACAGGTTTATAATATCCATGATGTCCGCGATAGAGGTGATATTGATTCCAAGAAGGCTGCTGGAAGGGGGGCTTAATCCAATACAGAGCATGGAGGAATACGGAAAGCTCGTGGGCATGGCCATGCCGCTTATAACCTTTCCAGCTCTGGTCACGACCTCACTGGCTACCACTCTGGTGCCTGCGATTTCAGAATCCATCTCTCTGAATAATTTTACTCGGGCCAATTACAGGATTTCCAAATCCATACAGATAACAATGGTTCTGGGTTTTGTATTTATGGCGTTGTTTTCATGCTATCCGGATAAAATAGCCAATATGCTCTATCCGGGGCAAAATGTGGGAAATACGCTGTATCTTCTGTCCTTCACCTGTATTTTCATGTACCTGCAGCAAATACTGACGGGGATAATGAACGGTCTGGGCAAGCAGGGCCTGTTTCTGCTAAATTCCGTAATAGGCTCCGTCATGCGGATAGGCTGTGTGTATTTTCTGATACCGGCATACGGCATTCCATCCTATGTCCTGGGGATAATAGGGAGTTCTTTTATAGTATGCGTACTGAATTTTGTAACAATAATTAAAACTACCGGCATGGCCCTCGATCTGCGCCACTGGGTCATAAGGCCGGCGGCGGTCACGGCGCTGCTGCTCATAACCGGCAGGTATATATACAGCTTTTTTGATTTTTTGAAACTTTCCGCCCCCTGGCAAACCATTTTGGCGGTGGGCGCATATATTATAATAGCTGTTTTTCTCATGGCCCTGGTGGGAGCCATTGACTGGAGAGAAATACTTCAATTGCTGGGCATAAAAAATAAAAAAGTGAGGAAATTCAAGAAAGCCTGAGAAAACAGAAGCTATAAAGGTAAAAATAAATTTTATTATAAATGAAAGTCAAAGAAAGTCAAAATCAATTATTGATAAATTTCATTATTGCATTTAGAATATAGACATAAGGTCAAAGAAAGTCAAATCAAAAAATAAATATTAAATAATTTTATGGAGGTGCATTTTATGTTTGGAATAGTTCCATTCAGAAACAACAAAATTCAGGAAAGAGGCAGTCTGTTCGATATTGACAGCATGTTCAACGATTTCTTCAGTGATCCGGCGCTTGGCTTTTCAGGGCTTAATTCCATGAAAGCCGATATAAAGGAAAACGAAAAGGAGTACATTATTGAAGCTGAGATTCCGGGAGCCAGAAAAGAGGACATCAAACTGGATCTGAGGGATGACAGATTGACAATTTCAGTGGAAAAATCTGAGGAGACTAAAGAGGAAAGGGCCAATTATATCAGAAGAGAGAGAAGGTACGGCTCCAGCAGCAGAAGCTTTTACGTGGAGAACGTAAATAATGAGGATGTCTCAGCAAAATATGAAAACGGCATTTTGTCCGTAGTTCTTCCGAAGAGCGAGGTCAAAAAGTCCAATAACAGAATTGAAATCCAGTAAAAAATCAGAATCCGGAAATCAGAAATTTTGCAGAACAGAAATACAGCAGAACCGAAATACCGGAGTAAAGATAAAAACCCCCTGAAATAGCAATGAGGAGTATGCGTCCGGAAACAGCCGCATACTCCTCATTGTTTGTAAAAGTCAATTACTGCCGGATTTCACACTGTCTATCCACCAGTTGATGATTTTCCGCGCAATACTCATCTCGGGAGGCAAGCCCGGAAGATTGTCCGCAGCAAACCAGCGGGCGTCGGCTATTTCCACACCATCGGCCTTTATATCGCCGCTCTCATATTCCGCGGTAAAGCCCAGCATCATGGAGTTTGGAAAGGGCCAGGGCTGGCTGGAAAAATATTTTATATTCCTGACCTTTATACCCACTTCTTCTGTTATTTCCCGTTGGACGGCTTCCTCCAGGGTTTCTCCGGGCTCGACGAAGCCGGCGATCAGACTGTACATGCCGTCTTTAAAATGCTTGGCATGGGCCAGAAGTATTTTGTCATCCTTCCTTATGGCGGTTATCACAGCCGGACATATCCGGGGATAGCTTGTAAATCCGCATTTGGGACAAATTTTTGCACGCTCGCCCGGAAGGTCTTTTGTTTCCGAACCGCACTTTCCGCAGTACTGGTGGGTCTGATCCCAGCACACTATCTGATAGGCCTTGCCCGCCAGAAGAAAGAGATCCTCGGACACACTGGTGTACAGGGATCTCAGATCCAGCAAAACGGTTTCTGCCGGAATGTTATCGCCGGAAGCAAGCTCTGCTGAAAAGCAGGGCCGGCCGAGATACTCTCCGAGATACTGTTTCCTGACAGGTGATATATTCAGCTGGCTCAAATCGTTTAAACAGGGGATGGAATAATCGCCATTGGCGGAGTTTACCAGAAGTTTGTCCCCAAAAAATATAAACCAATAGGCCGGACCTTCATATTCAGCGGGCGCTGTTACTTCAGGCCGGTAATTTTTATAAATACTTTCTCTGCTCATAATAAATATCTACCTTTGCTGCATTATGTTTTCCGGTATACCGCCCGCTGACACAAGTACAATGCCTGGGCGGCCTTAATCCGGACTTATTTTAGGATAGCACAAATACTTTGGAAAAGCAAAAACGGAATGGCTTAAATGTGTGTTAATTTTTCTGACTGCGGGGCTCCAGATAGCCCAGGTACATGAGCAAAGCTGCAAAAACAGAGAAATATGCCAGCATCACAGGAACCTCAAATACATTTTCAAAAAAATTGGGGACAATGATACCCACGACTCCGGCGTATATTCCCTGGGACATGCTCCGGGAGGCCGGAAGAGCTATACTCTTCACAGCCCGTATACCCCAGGCCAGCACATTATAGATAAAAATGCAAAATGCCGTAAAGCCCGCAAGGCCCATTTCTACGGCTATTTTTAAAAAGTAGTTGTCCACATAGAACGCATTGGGTATTTTAAAATTCTGGGCCACTGCCCCTCCGAACTGGCCGGGGCCAAGCCCGAAGACGGGATTTTGCCGGAGGTATTCAAGGCCTATGCTCCACCTGGCAACCCTTCCGCCCATGGCGCTGCTGACCAGATATTCCGGGCTGAGCAGGTAATTTACCCTGTTGGCAATGGTGGGAACGGTCATATAAGCTCCGGCCACCAGCAGCGCCAGAAGAATTATCAGCCGTTTGTCCTTCAGCCAGAAGTACACTCCCATTGCGGCAACAAACCCGATCCATGCGGAACGGGAGGAGGTGAATACAAGAGTGGCGCACATGGCAAGGGCACAGGCTCCGAAAAGATACTTTTTCAGCAGCTTGTTTTCGCTGAACACAAAGGATACCGCCACGGGAATTATTAAAACCATAAGGCTGCCCAGAATGTTGGGGCTGCCAACTATGGAAAAGACCCTTGTGGATATGCCCGCTTCCAGCCTGTCCACCCAATAGCTGGGCATGGCAGCCTTTGTAATATACTGGTAGATGCCGTGCAAGCCCAGCAGTCCCCCGGTCAATACAAAAAGATATAAAAGCCACCGTACGTTTTTGACAGAGCGGGCCAGCTGCGCGATTATAAAATACCACAGAATCTGCTGTACATCCTGCCGGAAACCCGCTATTCCGATGGAGGCGACCGGAGAATTCACAAGGACCATGCAAAGGGCCGCAACAATATAAAATACAATGGGTATATCCAGAGGCGCCGGCACATAGCCCGGAGTATTCCTGTATCTGATCCATTTGTACAGCCACAGGAAAATGGCGGAAATGAACAGCAGCTCATCCCAGGAGCCGGCCAGAACGGCGCTGTGTATTTTATATCTGAAGATGTAATCTATTAATACATACAGTCCCAGAACATAGAGAAACCGTGAGTAGTCCAGCAGCAATACAGCTGTAAACAGCAATGCCGCCGCGGCGGCGGGAATAAAAACGGCCGGGACAAAAGCACACAGGCTTCCGGCCGCCAGGCCCAGTACTATAAAAATTCCTGCAATTCTCTTATCAGTATCCATACTGCCTCCAAATACATATAGCAGATAAAAAAGCCCTTTTGCATTTAAGTCAAATATCTCAATCTAAAAAGTACAGAAAAATGCGCCTGAACAGGCTGTTTTCCGCACATGCAGCCCATCTGGGCTTTCCCACCAGCAGGAACAGCGACAATAAAATACCAGAAACCATTATCACAAATCTGAAATTATTAAAAGTCCCCATAAGCATGGAAGCTATGCCATAGGCGCAGCTGAAGCACAGGACAAACATGGAGGCCGAAAGCAGACTTCCAAAACCGGCCAGTATCCGGACAAAGAATTTTACGGTCGCACTGCTTTCAAAACAATTTTTTAAAAAGCGGTACACACCGTCCAGGCGCCGGTCAACGGCCGAAAACATACTTGAGCAGACTGCATGCGTCCGGGAGCCCGGCAAAGCCCAGGAGTGCAGCAGATACTTCCGGAGCAGACGGTTGGATGTACTTTGCACGGAAAAGTCCCATATAACTGTAAACACACCGCATATACGCGAGTTCCGGAAGCAGTTATAAAACATTTCCAGCCACTTTGCGGTTAAACTGTTTCTGTAATAGCCGCTTTCATCTCGGATATTTTTATAATAACTGTTCAAATATCTCACCGCCTTCCTTTGCTGCAGATTCAGGTAATATAATGCCATAAAGCAAATTGCTGCAGGTTTTCAGCCGATAGCTGCTTACTTTGTAATGGTGAGCTGTTCAACGGTCCCGTCCAGCTCGATAGTATGGGTTTTAACGGTGAATTTTTTGCCCAGACATAGCTCCTGGGTTCCAACCTTTAAAATTGAGGCATTGGTGTTCACCTGGGCCCTGATGGTTATAAAAATATCTTTGAGGACGGGATGCTTCACCAGGTGGACATTGCCCTGGGAGTCAACTGTAATATAGTCGGCGGGCAGATATGAAACATCTGCTATCTTTGCGTCGTCGATATAAGTGGTTCCATAAATGAGGAGATTGCCTTTGGGAACGGCTTTGGCCACGCTTTCCGGTCTGAGGGTGCATTTTATCAAAGCCGTCACTTCGCCTTTGGCGGCGGGAGACGTAGCGATTTTAGGACCCAGGAGCCTGTAACAAACCGCGGTCACCAGAAAAATCAGCAAAAAAATTACCACAAGATCGATTAAATTTATTTTCCCGAGAAACCTGCCTTTTTCGTCAATCAGTCTCATTTTAACCTCCATATCCCCCGTCTGTACAAAGTCGCCAAGTTGACTTCAATGATTTGCTTCAAGCACTTTGAAAAGTACTTTTCAAGGTGCTTTCACCAAAATGTGATGTTAGTATTATTTGCAGGCGGAATAGAAATTATCATGGGAAATACATAAAAAAGGACACTGCCATGGTTTGCCATAGGAGTATCCTTTAAATATGAAAAACTGAATTATTTTTTAATTTATTATCTTCCGGAATTGGACAGGGTGGGCACGGTACTGACCGGTTCCAGCTTGTCCTGGAGCGTGTAGCCGAGATAGATAAGCAGGGCCGTAAATATTGAAAAATAGGCCAGCATCATGGGAACCTCAAACACATTTTCAAAGAGGTTTGGAACAATGACCCCGATCAGTCCTGCATACAGGCCCTGAGCCATACTTCGGTTGACTTCATTGGTTATCCTTGTCACTGACCGGAGGCCCCAGGCTATAATATTGTAAATGAAGACACAGAAAGCTGCAAAGCCAACCAGTCCCATTTCAACCGCTATTTTTAAGAAATAATTGTCAACGTAAAAGGCATTTGGTATTTTAAAATTCTGAGCCACCGCACCTCCGAACTGACCCAGTCCCAGGCCGAATACCGGATTCTGCTTCAGGGCTTCAATACCGATGGTCCACCTTGCTATTCTTCCGCCTGCCGCACTGCTTATCATGTATTCGGGACTTAAGAGATAATTGACCCTGCTGGCGACGGTGGGGACAAAAATATATGCCGCGGCTATTATTATCAGCAATGCAAAGATAAATCTTTTATCCTTCAGCCAGAAATACACTGCCAGGGCCACCACAAAGCCTATCCACGCGGATCTTGAAGATGTGAATATAAGGGTTGCGCTCATGGCCAGCACAGCGGCGGCAAAAAAGAGCTTCTTTAATATCTTGCTTTCGCTGAAGAAAAGTGAAATGGCCACCGGAATTATCAGGACCATAAGACTGCCCAGGATATTGGGACTGCCGACAATTGAGAAAACTCTGGTGGTTATCCCGGCCTCAAGCCTGTCTACCCAGAAGCTGGGCATTTCAGCCTTGGTAACATATTGATAGATACCGTGAAGGCCTATAAGAGCGCCTATGGAAACCATAATGTACAAAAACCATCTCACATTTTTTCCGGAGGAGATAAGCTGTGCGATAATAAAGTACCACAGTATCTGCTGGGCAACCTGTCTGAAGCCTGCAACGCCTATTCCCATTATGGGTGAATTTATCAGCATGAGGCAAAACGCCACTGCAATGTAGAAGACGATTGGGATGTCCAGGGGTGTCGACACATAGCCGGGCTGTTTTCTGTACATGATCCATTTGTACAGCCACAGGCATAAAGCGAAAATAAACAGCAGCTCATCCCAGTAGCTAGACAGTATGGAGCTGGGGATAATATACCTGAGCGCATAGTCTATAATTACATAAAATCCTATGACATATAAAAATCTGGAATAGTCCAGAAGCATGGCCGCTGTAAATAACACTGCCGCTATCACCGCCACCAGAAACAGTGACGGAATGAAAGCCGCGAGGATTCCCGCCAGCAGCCCCAGTATAATTAATATTCTTAAATTTTTTTTATTCATCCGTATGTACCTCCCAAATAGCAAAAACCCCTTGCGGCTTCTGCTGCGCCCGGGCTGTTGATGTATACACAAAAGCGTACTTCAGGCGCTCTAGTCAAAAAAGTAAATAACAATCCTCCGGAAGATGCTGTTTTTGAGACAGGCTTCCCAGCCGGCCCTGCCTATAAACAGCAGAAGCGAAGCTAAAATGCCGGTTCCGGACAATATAATCTGCAAGGTACCCAATGTTCCCAAAAATAAAGACGAAGCGCAAAAGCCTATGCTGAAAAACAATATGACCAGCCCGTAAGCTTCAAAGCTCCTGGCTCCGCAAAAGGAATTTGAAATAAACGATATCACATAGCTGGAATTTCCGCACTGCTCTCCAAATGAATACAGCATGTCCCAGAGCCTGCTGAAAAAGGAAAATATTCTGGAACACAACCTGAAAGTGACGGAATATTTCAGCGAAGAATTCCTGCCCAGATATTTATTTATCAGCCTGTTTAAACCGCTGTGTTTAAAGCTGTTCAGTATGCTGATAAATACTTTGTATGTAACGGAGCCGGTAAAGTACCGGTAAATATAATTCAAAACTATAAAGATCAAGCTGGTTTCGGTATACTGTGACAAAAACTTCACCGCCTTTTTAATTCAAGTATGCCTCCCGTGGGGAGGACATTTTTCAAATGAATGTGGTCGTCCTCCTGAAATAACTATTTATCCGTTGTGAGAGATTCCACACTGCCGTCTATTTCGATTGTTTGTGTTTTCAGTGTGAACTTTTTACCCACGCACAGCTCCTGGGAACCCACCTTGTATATTGGCGCGTTGGTATTTATTTTAGCTTTTATTGTTACATAGATATCTTTCAATGAAGGGTGCTTCTCATAGTGAACAAGACCCTGGGCATCCGAAGAGGTATAATCTGCGGCGTTGAATTTGACGTCGGTTATGTAAGCGTTATTAATAAAGTTAGTGCCGAATACCAGCTGCTGGCCGTTTTGAATGGAGTTTGCAACACTTTCGCTTTTAAGCGATAATTTGATAATGGCAGTTACTTCGCTCTGTGCTGTGGGAGAAGCGGCTATTTTGGGGCTTAAGA
>JAEWSZ010000003.1 GCA_023397905.1 Bacillota bacterium
GTATTCTGGATTTCCGGGGTTCTGGGTTGCAGCCTGTTCCTCCTTGTTTTGCGAATTGGGTTTTGAGGTCGTTTTATGCTTTTTGCCTTTATCCATAAAAAAAAGACTCCTTTCAATGAAAATCAATATTGGAATAATCAGTATTATAATTGGCAGAATGGGTTTTTTGTATACCTTCCGGAATTGTATGGCTAAAAGTTCTACCGGAAATGCCATTGGAAAGTGAAGCTGAAAAGGCAATATACTTACGGCTTTAATTATGGTAATATAAGGTTGAATTTATTGAGCCGGGAGGAAAGTCGGATGAAAGCATTGATAACCGGGGCCAGTTCCGGCATCGGGCGTGATATATCCATAATATTAAGTAATATGGGGTACGATTTGATTCTGGTTGCACGCCGCAGAGACAGGCTGGAAGAGCTTAAGGGTATTTTGCCGACTTGTGTGAATATTATTTGCATGGACATTTCCGGCGCGGATGCCTGTTTTGAATTATATGAGCGGGTCAGGGAAGAGAGTGTGGATATACTGGTAAACAACGCCGGTTTCGGTGTGTTCGGAGAATTTGAACATACTGATCTGGAGACGGAATTAAGAATGATCGATACCAATATAAAAGCCGTCCATATTCTGACCAAGCTGTTTTTAAAAGATTTTGCCAAAAAGGATTCGGGGTATATTTTAAATGTGGCGTCTTCGGCGGCTTTTTTGCCGGGCCCCTTATTAGCGGCCTATTATGCCACAAAGGCATATGTCCTCAGGCTGACGGAGGCAATATATGAAGAGCTGCGGCGAAAAGGCAGCCATGTTTATGTGGGAGCCTTGTGCCCGGGGCCTGTTGATACGGAATTTAACAAGACCGCAAATGTTAAGTTCGGTATTAATGGCCTTTCCAGCCGTTATGTGGCAGAATATGCCGTCAGGCAGATGTTCAGGCGGCAACTGGTCATTGTGCCCGGCGCCGTTATGAAGCTGGCGAGATTTTTTCAGAAATTTATACCGGAGAAGCTGCTTTTGAAAATTACATACAATATTCAAAAAAGAAAGAACGGCTGAAAATATCAATAAACATTTTTAAAATTCGTAAAAAAATGTTCTATGGACAGGCATTATTTTGCACTTTTCATCATAGATTAGAAAGGTACACTATTTTTGAGGTGTGGGAAATACATAATTTTTTATGTTTATACTTCAAAAACAATAGGGGGTGCCTTGCTTGATAGAGATACTTTTTTCAGCAATCTTTGACGGGCTAAACCATTTATTCCTCATGCTGGGCTACGTTTCAAATGTGAATTCCTTTCCGCAGCCTTTAAGTTCGGAGGAGGAACAGCACTATGTCGAGGCGTACAAAAATGGTAGTGAAGAAGCAAGAAATATTCTGATCGAAAGAAACTTAAGGCTTGTCGCGCATATCGTAAAAAAATACGGTTCATGCGGAAGCGACAGTGACGACCTTATCTCAATAGGTACTATCGGGCTGATTAAAGCTATATCCACATTCAATATGGACAAAGGAACAAGGCTGGCCACGTATGCTGCCAGATGCATAGAAAATGCTATGCATACCTGTTACACACAAATCAATGCTTTCGGGCACCATTTGAAAAAAATACTTCTCTATCAGGGGTTCCAATACCCTACCTCAGCAATTATAAATCAATCTTTATAGCCATTACGTCTATTGGTTTTCATAATGTTATGCATTTTTTCAATCTAATGCCCAATAATTAGCCACCCGACATTAAATTTAGGCTCATGAGAAAGTTATCCGGTCCAATAAATACTTACTTACTGTTTGTAAGTATTTACTTGTATCAGATAAAGATATATAATAATCTTACAAAATGTATTGAATAAGAGGTGAAGCAAATGAGGCAAAAGCTTCCAAAGGGCACACATTCAATGATAAGGGACATTAATAAAAATTCTGTTTTAAATATTATCCGTGAGTTTGGTCCAATATCGAGAACTGATATTGCTTTAAAGCTTGATTCATCAATTCCAACAGTAATGAGGGCTGTGGATGCATTATTATCAGATGAAATGATTACATATACCGGTGTAGGAGCATCTAATGGCGGGAGAAAACCCCCTCTTCTTGAAATAAACCCGTTAGGTGGTTATGTATTTGGTGCTCACATTGGAAGTTTTCTTGAAATAGTACTTTCAAATCTCAAGGCAGATATTATAGACTCCGCCAGCTTTCCAACAGGTATGTCTATGGAACCGGAGGCTGTTATCGGGCAAATTTCTTCAGTAATAGATAAGATGCTTATAAAGAACAACATACCGGAATCAAAAGTATTTGGAGTAGGGATAGGAACTCCGGGTGTTAACTTCCGGACTAATACTAAAATAGGAGCTTCTGTTTTTAAGGGTTGGGATAATATAAATCTTGAAGAACTGGTTAAGAAGTATATAAGATTTAAGACCTTTACTGAAAATGTATCTTATACTGCGATGCTCAGAGAATACTGGTTCGGTAAGACAAAAGGATACGATGATATTATTTATTTGTGGATTGATAAAGGTATCGGCGGCGGTATTATACTAAATGGAGAACCTTATAAGGGCATAAACATGAAAGCTGGTGAATTAGGGCATATTTCCGTTGAATATGAAGGGAATGAATGTTATTGCGGCAACAAAGGGTGTATAGAAACATATGCTTCCATTCCTGCCATAACTGAAAAAGTAAAAGCATATATAAGGGATGGATTTGAATCATCTCTTGCAGAAATACAATCTGGGGATGCTGATATTAGCTTCGAGGATATATGCAGGGAAGCAGAAAATGGGGATAACCTTTCAGCAAATGTTATCAAAGATGCCGGCAGAAGGCTTGGAACTGTAATTGCCAATCTAGCCAATATATTTGACCCAGAGCTTGTAGTATTATCAGGAGGAGCAATTAAGCACAGCCCCTTACTTTTCGAGACAAGTCGTACAGAGGCTTTGGAAAGAGTGTTTTCTTATAGAGATATTAGTAAAAAGCTTGAAATAGTAAATGCAAACACTGAAATAGCAAATTCCCTCGGGTGTGTAGCTCTGGTTTTCCAATCTGTTTTTACCCATGGAGAATGAAATAGAAAGGAAACAAAAGATTTTTGACAGGGAATGAAGAACCTTTTTCAATAAAAAAATTTAAAAAGGACGTTAACTATATCATTTTTTTATAAAGAAGGTTACTTACTGAGGGGTGATAAAAATGAAAGGAATAATTACTGACATTCAAAGGTTTTCTCTTAATGATGGGCCGGGTATCAGAACGACTGTGTTTTTTAAGGGCTGCAATATGGCATGTGCATGGTGTCATAATCCGGAAACGATAAGTATTGAGCCTCAACTTATATATTACAGCAATAACTGTATTAACTGCTTCAAGTGTCTGGATATATGCCAGACAAAAGCCCTTAAGAAAATTGATAACAAACATGTTTTTATAAGAGATTTATGTAACAATTGCGGCAAATGTACAGAGGTTTGTTTTCCGGGTTCACTTGTATTGTCAGGTAAAGAAATGGAACTCGACGGGATAATGGATGAGATAATTCAGGATATGGAGTATTATAGGAATTCCGGCGGAGGAGTTACACTTTCTGGCGGTGAGGTTTTTGTACAGTCGGAGTTTGCATGCAGCCTTTTTGAAAAGTGTAAAGAAAATGATATTCAAACTGCAATTGAAACCAATATGCACTCTCCATGGGAAAAGATGGCCGGATTACTGGAACTTACGGATCTTGTAATGTTTGATATCAAGATGATAGATAGTGAAGAACATGAAAAATGGACGGGAGTAAAAAATGAGAGGATCCTGCAAAATATAAAAATGCTTTCGGATAAAGATATTTCCTTGATAGCCAGAACGCCGGTAATTCCTGGCGTTAACGACACGCTTGAGTGTATAGAAAAAATTGCTGCTTTTATTTCTGAAATGAAAGGCAATCTGCTCTATTTCGAGCTTCTGAATTTCAATCCATTGGGAGACATCAAATATAATGGATTGAATATGAGAAACAATTTTGCTGATGGAAAACCCCTTACAGAGAAAAAAATTGGTGAACTGGCCGAGGCGGCAAGAAGATATGGGATTAGAGTTAAAGTTGGATAACACATTGGAAAGGATGTGAAAGTGGTGAAAGGTATGATAGATAATGCACTTCAAGCCAAAAAACAGTACTATGAGGAAAGAATCAGGATACTCAGACAAAGAAAATTGGAGCACACAAAACAGAAAGTTGAAATAGAAGGAGGGCTTAATGAAGATGATTATGGAAGGATAGTTCCTCCAGCTGAGTTTGAATGGAAGATAATACCGGACCACGACAATGGATCGTTTTATGGCTATGAAGGATGGTCGGAAAATTTTTACGATCTTATGAGTAAGCATCCTGTTTATGTAGATCCAAATGATGCATTTTCCGGTAAATGGATGTTCTTCCTTTCGAGAATGAAAGGCCCGACATGGAACCCTGATTATGATTATTCATTCTTACAGCCTGAATTTGATAAGTATGATATTATTCCGGGAATTGGCTTTGATGCGCATTTTGCACCTGATTACAAGATTGGGCTCGAATTGGGCTGGGGTGGTCTGAAAGAAAAACTGAATTATTTTAAAAAGATAAACATGGGTAGTAAAGAGTTTTATGAAGCAGAAGAAAAGACTATCGAAGCAATACAGTCTTGGATTAAACGTACTATTGATAAAATCGATACTATGGAAAAAGAGCAGAAAGCTACATCACTGCGGGAGAACTTAGTGGAAATGAATAAGGTTAATCACTGGATAGTAGAAAATCCTCCCAGAACCTTGCGTGAGGTTTGCCAGTGGTTATGCTGGTTTAATATGGTGTCCCGCACATATAACAGAGATGGAGCTGGAGGACAGTTGGATGAACTGTTGAGGCCATATTACGAAAAAGATATAGAAAACGGATTAATTGATGATGAAGATGCAAAATTCTATATTGCCTGCTTGCTTCTAAATGATACACATTATTATCAACTCGGTGGGCCAGATGAAAATGGCAGAGATATGACCAGCCATATTTCATTTCTAGTTCTGGAAGCGGCAAATATGATAAATACATCCTGCAACCTTACCATTCGCGTACACGAGGGATTGAATGAGGAGTTTTTCTTTAAGTCGGTAGAATACCTGTTTACCAATAAAAACGGATGGCCGAGATATTCCGGAGATAAAGCACTTGTAGAGGGATTTATAAAAAGCGGATTTTCAAAAGAGCTGGCACGCAAAAGAATTGCAGTGGGATGTAACTGGATGTCATTACCTGGTTTGGAGTATACGCTCAATGATCTGGTCAAAATCAATGTGGCAAAAATATTCGAAGTAGCTATGGATGAGATGATGGAAAATAAAAATATAGTACCGGGTGTAGAAAGGCTTTGGTTTATTTTTAAGAAACATCTGGGAAAAGCTGTGAATGTTACGGCAAATGGTATGGATTTTCATTTGAAGTATCAGGTTTACAATGAACCTGAACTGGTTTTGAACTTACTCAGCCACGGGCCGGTTGAAAAAGGCCTTGATGTGTCAAATGGTGGAGCACAATATTACAACCTTGCCATAGATGGAGCTGGAATAGCTGTGGTAGCTGATTCATTTGCGGCAGTCGAGCAGAGAATTGAAAAAGAAAAATTAATAACCTGGAAAGAATTATATAAGTATTTGAAAAACAATTATGAAGGAATTGATGGTGAATATGTCAGAAAGATGATGAATAGCATTCACAAGTATGGCTATGGCAATTCTCGGGCAGATAAATGGGGAATTAGAGTTTCTGAGGTGTTTACAGAAACTATACGTGAGCAGAACAATAACTATCCAAATTATAATTTTATTCCGGGGTGGTTTTCATGGGCAAATACCATTGATCTTGGAAAGGCTGTAGGGGCAACTCCCAACGGAAGAAAATCAGGTGAGGCAATTAATCATGGGGCAAATCCAATGCCAGGATTCAGAAAAGACGGTGCCGTAACTTCTATGGCAAATACTATTGCAAGTATTCAACCGGGTTATGGGAATACGGCTCCGATTCAGCTCGAACTTGACCCAGGGCTTGTAAAAGATGAAGAATCCATTAAGAAAATATCTAATTTTATAAGAACCATTTTTGATAAGGGGGCCACTCTTCTTAATATAAATATCATAGATGAGAAGAAAGTGCTGGAAGCACATAAAGATCCTTCAAAATATCCCGATCTGGTTGTACGTGTGACCGGGTTTACAGCGTATTTTTCAATGCTCTCACCTGGCTTTCGTCAGCTTGTTGTTGATAGAATAATCGCGAAAAAGTAAAGAACTACTCACAAATTTTATATGGTCTATCAGGGGAAAAAATAAACCTGTTGATGAATACCATGGAGGTTGTTAACTTTAGAATTTTCAATGTGCTGACATCGTAATATTATGAAAATACATTAATAAGTAATAGACGAATGCTTCTAAAATTTTTTGTTTTGGTTGTCACTTTATTTCAGTGATACCTTAAGAATAACACAAGGAGAATGTACGATGAAGGTTATAGCCTCGAAATATTACCTGAAACTAATTTTATTCAGTCTTTTGATAAGCACTATTCCGGTTGCTTTTATAGGAATATTCTCTTATAACAGTGTATCGGGGATGATACAGAATAAAGTAAATGAAGGAAATATGCAGATATTAGCCCAGACACAAATCAGTGTTGAACAGCCCCTGAGACAAATAGATAACTCTATGCTGCAATTTCTCATGTCAGGGGATTTATCATCAACAATTAGAAATATTCAAATCCCCATGGATTATGAAAAGGTAAATGATATTGTAAATGAACTCAACAGGTTAAATTCCATGGATATTAGACTTGAAGAAGTAGTATTAATATGTTTTGATAAAGATATTGGCATTTCAAACCGCGACGTTTATTATTTGAGCCAGTACCAGGAGAAAAGCCAATTTTTAAAATTAAATTCTGACCCGAAAAATTCTTTTTGGTTAAAATGGAAGGGTCCATTGTTTAGTGGCTCAAATGTATCAGCTGAGGATTCTGCGGGCGTTATTTCTGTAAGAAAGATAATGCCGCTATATTCCGGAACATCGCCTTTTATAATTACAAAAATTCCAAGCAGCGAAATAAATAGATACATTAGTGATTCTAAGCTTGGAGACATCATGATAGTTGATTCCAATTTCAATGTTATAGCCAGTAAAGACACATCCATACTTGACAAGGATCTTTCACAGACCGTATATGGAAAAAAGATCAGTAGTATGGGCGATAGAAGTAAAGGTGAATTTACTGATGCAATGGGTGCTGACAGTGTTGTAGTTAATTATTTGAAGTCCGATTATAACGGATGGATATATATTTCAACAACACCGGAAAAAATTATTACAAGGGATTCCCGGTCAATAGGCCTTGTCACATTTTTTACCTGTTTGGTTATTCTTGTAATAATGATACTTGTATCCTTCTTTGGGACTCAGAAGATTTACTCACCTATCCGTAAACTATATGAAACAGTTTCAGCGGATTCAGCCAGTGATGTTACCGGTAAGGATGAATTGAAATATCTCGATGATAGGATCCATAACCTGGTCAGCAATCAGACAATATTGACCAATCAGCTCAAATCCCAGTCAGAGAAGATAAAGGAATACTATTTGACAGAGCTGCTCCTTGGCGAAGTAAAAGCCGAAGATATAGATGATAAGCTTCAACCCCTGGGTTTTGACACTTTATGGGGCCATATGGGCGTTCTGATCCTGGAAATAGACGTTCTTGACGGGTCTGCTTTCAGTGCGGATAACAAGGAGCTGGCCATGTTTGCAATAAACAATATTGTATGTGAACTCGTTCCTGCAACAAACCGTATGAGCCCGGTAATAATCAAGCAGTCATATGTTGTCGTCATTGGAAGCGGGCATGATCTGGATGAAACTTTCAGTAATTATGCTGTTTCTCAAGCTAATATGATTCAAAGTGTTATAAAGGAGTACTTGAATATTAAAGTCAGTATTGGCATAAGCAGGCCATTTACCGAACTAAGAAAGATCCACAAAGCCTATATGGAAGTGGTTGATGTATTAAAACACAAGCTGATACTTGGAAATGAAGCAATTATTGATACATCCGATATTCAGAGGAGACAAGCCGTACAGACAGGGATATCATGGAAATTGGAAGATGATCTGCTATGTGCGGTCAAATTATCAGACAGGGAGAAAGCGGATGAATTGCTTACTTCCCTGATTAATGAAATTTTCCGTAATAATCCGAGCTATATTGAATTTCAAGCTTCGCTGGGCATGCTCATGATGGATCTCATACGTATTGTTCAAAGTCTGGGAATGACAGCAAAAGAATTATTTGGCAAGGAAGAATATTTATTTGAAAAATTTATTGAATTCAGAACACAAGGAGAGGTTGAAAAATGGTTCAGACAATCTCTCATAAATCCCATAATGCAGCTGTTGGATGAGCGCAGAAGATCACAGCAGCAAAAAATATCGGATGAAATAATAATGATGATACACGAACAGTATGATAAAGATTTATCTCTTGAATTATGTGCTGAAAGACTTAATTATAACCCAAAGCATGTCAGCAGGGTTTTCAAACAGGAGACGGGAGTCAGCTTTAGCGATTATTTGGCTCAATACAGGCTGGAGGCCGCTAAAAAATTATTAAAAGAAACTGATATGAAAATTTCTGATATCGCGGAAAAGCTGCAATATCAAAATGCACAGAACTTTATCCGTTATTTTAGAAAAATAGAAGGAATTACTCCAGGTCAATATAGAGGAAATAACTAAAACATAGCAAAATAATATAATTTTATGGCAAACGGATATATAGAATAAAAGCGTATTTACACCTATAATTGAGAAAAAACAGCATTTAATAAATAGCAATGGGAGTAGATCAAATGGGATATAAAGTTGATGAATTTAAGCTTGATTTAAGAAAAAGTACCGCACCTTCAAATCATATATGGGTTAATAGCGGGTACAGCACTTGCGCACCACTTTCCAACACTGTCATGGGAGCAGAAGGGTGTTTTTCTCCGCCGTTTGCAGCAAAGGATACAATTCTTTCATTTGAGATAGAAGCGAATCATCATGTTATTTCTGATACAGGAAACAGGGGGAAAAATGATTGCGGATTACTTTTTGCAGGTGCCGAATGGAGGCCGGACAGGATTATAAGAAAAGGGACCTACCACTATGTCGTGAATGAAAACTTACTCTCATTGCATGTTGTGAGTGAATTGATTCCTCTGACCGGGAAAGCTGGTTTTCTGGTAAAAGTCATCATCAGAAATAGAGGAAAAGACAATGTTGACATAAAGGTAAAACCTTTTGTTAAAGCGGGACATCCTTCCATGTTTCCATTAGGCAAATGGGAATTTATGCCGCCTTCAATTTCCGAATATAGTACGGAAGAAATTATGAAAAATATTTGGGAAAATAATGAGGTAAGAGTTACACTGTTTACTGATAATCAAAGAGCAGGAATCCTTCAGAAAAACGAAACCCTTGAGTGCAGTTTCACAGTTGTATTCACAGAGAAGGGAATTGTTGTGGAAGACCAGCATACCATCGAGGAGTGGCAAAGGGAAACGCAGAAAGTCTGGGAAAAAAGGATAGAATGGGCCAATAAAAAGATTCCCGAGCTTAGAAGCAATATTCCCGGTTTGGAAGAATATTACCGCAGATCCCTGATAAGCGGGCTTGTATGTTTGTGGGAAAACGAAGCTTATGTTGTAAAGCCGTTTCCGGCTACAAGCGGAATTGATGGAGGGTCTGTCTGCTGTTATCCATGGGATGTGGCTGGATATAGCGCTCAGACTTTGGTCATGCTTCTGGGAGAAAAGGTATTTGATTTTATTAAACTGATGTTAAACTCAGGAATTGATAAGCATATCAGTATGTCATTAGACGGAGGCGGGCTGGGATGGTGCTCTTACTCATATAGCATGTGGTCTGTAGTAAATCTTTACTGGGTAGCGGTTACTCATATTGGAAAAGGCTTTGAACTGCTGGATGATATTATCGGGCTTTTCCAAACGGAGGAAGCCCGCTTGGATGAATGGGAAAACCTGAAAAACTATGGAAGGCAGCATAATCTTCTTGAAATGAGGAGCTGCGGATATGAGTATTTTGTGCCGAGCCCCAATGCTGAGATGGCATGGTGCTATGATAGGCTGGCAGATATTGCAGAGTTCATTGGAAGGAAAGATTTTGGAGCATGGCATGAAAAAGCTGAAGCAATAAGAAAATCCATACAAACAAATTTATGGGATGCAGACAGGGGATGGTTCAAGTGTGTTCACCCTCAAGGACATATGGAAATTGTTTATACCATACAAGCTTATGATGCACTTAGAATGGGGGCATGTACTGAACATATGAAAAATGCATTATTGACGCATTTAAGAGATGGGGCTTTTTTAGGGGAATACGGTGTCAGCAGTATTTCGGCTGAGGATGAAATTCATTATGAATTAAATGATCCAGATTGGTCGGGTGGAGGATGTTATAGCGGTGATGGGCCTAACCTTGCTGAAACCTTATGGCAGATTCGTGAACCCAAATTGGCATGGGATGTACTGCGGCGCCATTTCTGGATGGGGAAAATGCTGCCTTACTTCCCACAGGAGCATGATTGCGACAGGCCTTCAGTACCGTCCAGCAAAAGGGCAAACATTATTGCGGGTGTGGCAGGATTACAGGCAATTCTTTTCGGAATGGCGGGTATAAAGCCGGAATTGGACGGCAGTCTTACCATTGACCCGCAGCCTTCTGAAGATGGTGAAATAACGATAAACGGATTGCAGCATGAAAGCTTAATTATTAATTTGCAGATGAAACCGGATTTTATAAAAGTGTGTGTAAATGATGAAATTTTGTATGAAGGTAAACCGAAAAAATTGGTTATCAGGTGAAATAGTTTTTAGACAGGAAGCACTCATCCATCAATGATGATTTGCTATCCTGTTTTTTTATATAGCCGGTCAGCGTATCTTTGAATGCTAAATGCTGGGCTATAGTAATCTGGTTAATACTTTAATGCAGGAAGCGTATGACCTTAAATAGAGGAGCTGAATATTATCAGAGTAGGCAAAAATGAAGGAAAAAAGAAAAAATTATATGCTACCAAATGATAATTAGATTTGGCAAAATGATTATTCAATCCCCGGATACGGGAGATTAAAGGCTTTTGAATAGTTGCTACCGCTAGATTATTTACTGTTATACAACTGTAAGGTACACTGTGGCTGTAAGGTAAACGAACGGAAAATTTTCATAGAGGTGATTGGATGAATCAAACCCAAGTTGTAGCAAATAACTATTCAAAGAAAAATAAAAAAAATTCTCACATGAATGACAGTACATTCCGCAGAGTTGTTAAAAAGCGTGGGCTCTATCTTATGTTAGTTCCCGGACTGTTATATTTTCTTATATTCAAATATTTTACCATGTGGGGACTGCTTATTTCTTTTCAGGATTACTCCCCGTTTCTTGGCTTTTTTCACAGTAAGTGGGTGGGCCTTGCCAATTTTCAGAAGTTCTTCAGTGACGGTGTTTTTATTTTACTGTTAAAAAATACGTTCTATATAGCAATACTAAATATAGTGGTTTACTTTCCATTACCCATAATTATTGCATTACTTTTGAATGAAGTAAGAAAAGAACGTTTTAAAAAAACAATACAGACACTTATTTATATTCCTCACTTTTTTTCCTGGGTCATAATTGTTGGTTTGACTTTTATATTTCTAAATGCTGACGATGGTGTAATAAACGCCATTATAAAAAGTTACGGAGGACAACCGGTATCGGTTTTGCTGAGACCGGATTTGTTCAGGCCGTTGATAACTTTGCAGGTAATCTGGAAGGAATGCGGATGGGGCACCATAATTTTCCTTGCGGCATTATCCGGCGTGGATGTAGCGCTATATGAGGCTGCGATAGTTGATGGCGCCAACCGTTGGAAGCAATTATTGCATATCACGCTGCCGGCTATCCGGAGCACAATTATCATTTTATTGATATTAAGATTGGGTGCTTTCCTGGATACGGGTTTTGAGCAGTTGTATCTTATGATAACTCCTTTGACAAGACAGGTAGGAGAAGTATTTGACACTTATGTATATACCAATGGTGTACAGCAGGGAAATCTAAGTTATACGACCGCTGTGGGCCTATTCAAGTCGGTAGTTGGTCTGATCCTGATTTTTGCTTCAAACAAACTTGCATCAAAATTTGGCGAGGAAGGAATTTTCTAATTAATGGTGAGGAGTATTTATAATGAATAGACATAATTCCATAGGAAGTAGAGTTTTTGATGGTTTCAATTATTTTATCCTTTCTCTGTATGCTGTAGTGGCTTTGGTACCGCTGTTGTATGTAATAGGAGCTTCCTTTTCATCAGGGGCTGAGCTTGCTGCAAAGGGTTTCGTAATCATACCGTCACATCCCACGCTGGCATCATATAAATGGATTTTTTCCACAAATGATCTGAAAAACAGCTTATTTGTGTCGACGTTTGTAACAATTGTCGGAACAGCTATTAACATGGTGCTGACCAGTATGACTGCATATCCACTGGCAGATAGAAACTTACCCGGACGTAAGTTACTTATGACCTTAATAACGTTTACATTGGTTTTCAATGCAGGAATGATACCTTCTTTAATCACAGTTAAATTTTTAGGCATGTATAACAGTATTTGGGCATTAATCATACCGGGCGCCATTAGTACTTGGAATCTTATTGTTTTAAAGAATTTCTTTCAGCAGTTGCCTGCTGAGCTTGCAGAATCTGCCACTATTGACGGTTGCTCTGAATTTGGTATCCTGTTCCGCATTGTACTTCCCTTATCGGCACCTGCACTGGCGACCATAACACTTTTCTATGCGGTATCAAACTGGAATTCATTTACTGCAGCTATTATTTATATAAATGACACTAATAAATGGCCTGTACAGGTTGTGTTGAGAAATGTGATAATGGCGGCTCAGATGATAGGCACCAACGATTCCTCAACTGTGACACCACCGACTGAGTCTGTCAAAATGGCGGTGATAGTTGTCGCTACATTGCCGATTTTAGTAGTCTATCCATTCCTGCAAAAGCATTTTGTCAAAGGTGTAATGCTTGGGTCGATTAAAGGATAGCGGATTAACTTTAGGAATAAATTAAGGAATGAACATAGTGCATTTATAAAGTTTGTTCCTGATATTATATTCAAAATATTACTAATAACGAGGAGGAGGAAAAAATGAATCAAAAATTTAAAAAAATTGTTGCTATTATTTCCATAGCAGCAATGGTAGCTGCTTTTGCCGGAGCCTGTGGTAAAACGGACAACAGTTCGGAGCAGAGTACTGCACAGAGTACTACTGGCAACACATCTGCACAGGAAGAACCATTCAAGCTTACTATGCTGAATCAGACTTTTGGCGATACTCCAGCACCTGACAACAGGATTTGGAAGGACATTGAAGCTGCCACAAATACCCAGCTGGATATTACATGGGTGCCGTCGGCAAGTTATCAGGAAAGATTTTTGGCAGTAATAGCTTCAGGTGAAATGCCAATGACAATGCTTGTAGCAGATGACAAGAATTCTGCATATGTTAATGCGTTAAAACAAGGTGCGTTCTGGGAAATTGGACCTTACTTAAAAGATTGCCCCAATATGAACGCGATAAGTAATGGAATGTGGGATAATGCCAAGTATAATGACAAAAATTATTTGGCTCCGCGTTGGCGTCCTATTGCCAGAAGCGGTATCCTCTACAGAAAAGACTGGGCGGATGCGGCAGGAATAAAAGTACCTACAAATATGGAAGAATTATACAACATGATAAAGGCCTTTGGAACAGGTGATTTTGATAAAAATGGAAAAGTAGATACTACCGGCTTTGTTCTTGATACAAATACAGGCAAATATGAAAATGATACTATATCATATATTGCCTCAGTATTTGGAGCTTCTTCAGCGTGGGGAGTGGATGGTAATGGCAAGATTATTCCAAACTATGCAGAACCTGAATTCCTGGATGCATTAAAATGGTTAAGAAAATTATATTCTGAAAAGCTCATAAATCAGGATTTTGCAATGCTCCCAAATTCAAAAACTCAATTTTCAAAAGGTAATACCGGAGTATTCGGTAATACAAGTGATGATATCAGATCTTCTGAAGTTTCCGTTGATTTGCCTAAAAATGCTTCTGGTGCACAAATTGGTGTATTAAACCAGCTTACAGGACCGAAAGGAATAAGAAGTGCGGTAGCCGGTAACGGATATTATGGTGGTTTTGTCATACCTAAATCATCTGTAAAAAATGAAGCTGATGTTAAAAAGATTATGGCTTTCTTAGATAAGATGGCTGGTAACGATATGATGAATCTTTTACAATACGGAGAGAAAGATGTGGATTATTCATTACAGGGTAATGTTGCAACACAGACAGCTGATCAGAAGGATAAGTTTACTAAAGATCTGGCAGCTCTTGGACAGCTTGCAATGGGCGTAAATGCCGGATCAAACAAGGTAATATACGACCCGGCGAATCCTTTGGACGTACAGGTAAATAAAATGTGGGGTGAAACTGAAAAAACTGTAGTATTAAATCCGATAGCACCTTTCATTTCTGATACATGGACTTCGAAGAACGCTGATTTACTTAAGATAAAGGGTGATGCTATAGTTAAATTTATTATGGGTGTTATTGATGAAAACGGTTATAAAGATGCTATCAAGCAATGGTATGCAGAAGGCGGACAACAAGTATGTGATGAATATACCGCACAGTATAATGCGGCAAAGAAATAATTAAATATTAGTTATGGAGAAATAGATAGCAAGCCCGAAGCCGGCTTGCTATCTATTCAGTGTTTAATATATACGGAATGGGCGGGATAAAAACTGTGCCGCATTATTTGGAGGTTGAAATCAATGAACTTTAATGTGGATAGAATTAAAAAAATATTAAGTGAACTTGAAACATATATCTTTCCGGATTGTGTGCCCGTAGAGAAATATAAGATGAAAAAAGGAAATTTCTCCGGCGGAGAGAATCCTAATCTTGATCTTAAGGGTTGGGTGGATTTTAATTCTTACGACAGGTGGGGAGGGATGGAAGAAAAGGAGAGACACTGCTGGTTCCGTACTGAAATAGCTATACCACCCCAATTCGACGGCAGGACTGTTATTTACCATGTCATGACAGCTGAAGTGGGCAAGTGGGATCTGGCAAATCCACAGTTGCTGGTGTATGTAAATGGGCAGGTTGTACAAGGACTGGATGTCAGACATCAGGAAATAATATTAAGCCAAAAGGCTAAAGCCGGAGAAGTATATCAGATTGCCATGAATTCCTATTGCGGGATCAAGGGTGGACTGGTTGACCTGAAAACCAGTATCTCAGGTATTGACAAAAACGTAGAGAAGCTGTATTACGATTTAAAAGTGCCTTTGGAAGTATCGGAGCTGTTAGATAAAGACGACAAAAGAAAAAATGATATTCTCAGATTTTTAACGACAGCGGTCAACAAGATAGACCTAAGAAAACCGTTTTCAGAAAGTTTCCATCAAACAATCCAAAATGCGTGCGGTTACTTACAGCTGGAATTCTATGAAGGATTCTGCAGAGGAGCGGATGTTACAACATTGTGTGTAGGGCACACGCATATTGATGTCGCATGGTTGTGGACTTTGGCCCAAACCCGCGAAAAAGTTGCGAGAAGCTTTTCTACAGTACTTAATCTGATGAAAGAATATCCAGAATATATTTTTATGTCGAGTCAGCCTCAACTGTACCAATTCCTGAAAGAGGATTATCCGGATTTATATGCCCAGGTCAAACAAAGGGTTGCCGAAGGACGCTGGGAACCCGAAGGTGCCATGTGGGTTGAAGCGGATTGTAATCTGATATCAGGAGAGTCCCTGGTCAGGCAGATAATGTTTGGAACGAGATTTTTTGAGAGAGAGTTCGGAGTGAAAAATAAAATACTCTGGTTGCCTGATGTATTTGGTTATAGTGCTGCGTTACCGCAAATTTTAAAGAAATCCGGAATTGAATATTTTATGTCTACCAAACTTGGTTGGAATGATACCAATGGGCTTCCATATGACAGTTTTATGTGGCGGGGACTGGACGGAACAGAAATTCTGACACATTTTATTACAGCGCAAAGTCCGACGTTTATGCCGACTCCTTTTGCGGTTTCCTACAATGGACGAATTGATGCTCCTCATGTCATAAGCAGTTGGAAGAAATACCAGCAAAAAGATTTGCACAATGAAGTATTAATGGCATTTGGTTATGGGGATGGAGGGGGAGGAGCAACAAGATGGATGCTTGAAAATGCCAGAAGGTTTGAGAAAGGAATCCCAGGGTGTCCGGTGGTAAAGATCGGGAAATCCATTGACTATTTCCAACGTCTGGAGGAATCGGTAGCAAACAATCCTAAACTGCCGAGATGGGTGGGAGAGCTTTATCTTGAGTTCCACCGGGGTACCTATACTTCTATGGCGAGAAATAAAAAATATAACAGGAAAAGCGAATTCTTATTCAAGGATGTCGAACTGCTGTCGGTCATTGCAGATAAGGCAGCCGGATCAAATCAATATCCTCAGGAGAAATTAAACCGGGGATGGCAAACGATACTTTTAAACCAATTCCATGATATTATTCCCGGATCGTCCATCAAACAGGTTTATGAGGATTCACAGCAGCAATATATGCAGGTGCTGGGCGAGGGAAAAGAGATGCTTGAGAATGCGTTAGAGAGAATAGGCAAAAATATTGCTTTAAATAGCACATCTTTGATTGTCTTCAACCAGTTGAGCTATGATCGAAGCGATATTGCAGTTTTCAACCTGCCGGAAGGCTATGAGCAGGTTGAGGTGCTTGACAAGGGGCAGACTGAACTTTTGCAGTTTTCCGGCAGGCAGGCGGTGTTTTTTGCCAGGGATATTCCTGCAAATGGTTATAAGGCATTTGAAATCAGGAAAGTTCAAGAGGTGCCTGCACTCTCAGTTCCGGTGGAGTTGAGTGTCAGTTCGGAGATTTTGGAAAACCGCTTTTTCAAAATCAAATTGGATACAGATGCCAATATCACCTCTCTTTACGATAAAATCAACCAGAGGGAAGTTGTACAGGCCGGCAAAAGGGCAAATGTACTGCAAGCTTTTGAAGATAAGCCTTCGGATTATGATGCATGGGAAATCAGCATTTTCTATGAAGAGAAAATGTGGGAAGTGAATGATGTTATCAGCGTGAATGTTATTGAAGAAGGTCCACTCAGAGCATGCCTGAGAGTAAAGAAAAAATTTGTGGATTCGGAAATAATTCAGGACATGGTGATTTACCGTGATCTTCCAAGGATTGATTTTGTAAACCGGATTGACTGGAAAGAGAAGCAGATCTTGTTAAAGACAGCATTTCCTGTGGATGTCTATGCAAATAAGGCAACCTTTGAAATCCAATACGGAAATTTAGAAAGAACTACACATAAGAATACAAGCTGGGATGTTGCAAGGTTTGAGGTCTGTGGGCATAAATGGGCGGATTTATCTGAGGCTGGTTATGGTGTCAGTCTTCTGAATGATTGCAAATACGGTCATGATATTCACGACAGTGTCATGCGGCTGACCCTTATCAAGTCAGCAATAGATCCAAATGAGGATGCTGACCGGGAAGTACATGAATTTACGTATTCGTTGTATCCGCATGAAGGAAACTGGCGGACAGGAAAAACAGTGGATATGGCTTACTCTTTGAATTGCCCCATGTACACCAGGCTTGAAGATGTGCATGACGGAGCTTTGCCTGCAAACTTTTCATTTATAAAGGTTAACAAAGAGAATGTCATTGTTGAAGTGGTTAAAAAGGCAGAAGACAGCGATGAGATAATTGTCCGGCTGTATGAATGCCACGGCCGCAGGGATCATGTCAAACTGGAATTTTTTAAAGTATTAAACCATGTTTGGGAATGCGATTTAATGGAAAATAATGCGGAAGAAATTGAAGTACAGGGCAGTGGATTTGAGTTTCAAATCAAACCTTATGAAATAAAGACCTTTAAATTGATGTAATTTTTTCTAAATAAAGTTATAAATCTCTAAACTACGAATTTCATTGATTTCTACCAGGTTTATTTTTACTTTTAAATTGTATATCAAAACTATTCATATGGAGGGTGTTCTTGGATGATGATGGAGTATAAGAAAAAAGAGATTTTTGAAGGTAGGAACTTCCCTTTTCATATGACTATTCAGAAAGAAAGGGAGGATTTGGTAGGGCTGCACTGGCATGAACATCTTGAATTCATTAAAGTGCTTCGAGGGAAAGTACTTGTGACTTTGGGTAATAAGACATTTTATGCAATTGAGAATGATATCATATATGTACAAAGCTGCCAAATTCATTCTGTCTGCTCAGTTTCGGAGCCAAAGGCAGAAATTCTTGGAATGGTGTTTGATAAGCTGTTTCCGGTTAATACAATAGAAGGATTTGAAACTAATTATATGTATTCATTTTTTCTGCATTGCGATATTATTGAAAGTAAAATTGATAAATCGCATTTGCTATGGACTGAAATAAATGAATGCCTTCAAAAATCTTATGAGGAATATTCCAACCGGAAAGTTTGTTATGATATTGTTATAAAGTCCAATATTTACAAGTTGATTAGCGTATTGATACGCTATTGCAGAAATGAATTGCAGGGTTTGGACGGCTCCTTTGAGTCGGTAAATGAATTTGTACGGATGAAGCCGGTTTTTGATTACATTGATAGACACTATTCAAAAAGGATATACCTTCAGAAAATTTGTCAATTGATAAATATAAGCCCATTCTATTTTGCACGACTGTTCAAAAAAGTTTCTGGTAAAACACTGATGGAGTATGTCAATCATGTGAGAGTAAATGCCGCTATGCGGTTTTTGATGGATTCAAACATGGCTATTACTGAAATTTCGGAAAAGTCGGGATTTTGTAATATTAATTATCTTGATAAGCTGTTCAAGAAATATACCGGTGTAACTCCATTAGAATATAGAAACAGGATCAGGAGTAGAAAACAGAAATAGAATATGGAGAGCGGAAGACCTGCTTTAAGATGTTAAAAGTCTAAAATTGAACGGAGGTATTTATGAGACAGTCAGTACGCGTTTTTCAAAGTGAAGTAGCCAACACAGTGAAATTTGAGTATTTAGTATATCACCCGGTTAGATATAACAGTGAAAATAACACAAAATGGCCTTTAATATTGTTCTTACATGGTGCAGGAGAACGGGGAGATAATATTGAACTTATAAAAAAGCATGGAATGCCGAAGGTACTGGAGGACAAAACAGACTTTCCATTTGTGATTGTATCACCACAATGTCCTGAGAATTCCTGGTGGACATTGCAGCTTCAAAATTTGACCGTGTTTATAGACGATATCACAGAACAATACAGGATTGATAAAAAACGTATCTATTTGACAGGTATAAGCATGGGTGGATACGGGACATGGCACCTTGCAATGGCATGTCCGGAAAAATTTGCTGCTATAGCTCCGATCTGCGGTGGCGGTATGAGCTGGAATGCATCAACATTAAAAGATATTCCGATATGGGCATTTCATGGAGCAAAGGATTGGGTTGTTTCTATTGTAGAAAGTGAAAATATGGTCAGTGCACTTAAAAAGTGTGGAGGGAATGTCAAGTTTACTGTATATCCCGAAGCAGAGCATGATGCATGGACAGAGACCTATAACAATCCGAAGCTTTACGAATGGTTTGCTTCGCAAAGTAAATAAAAAGAGCTAATGCAGATAAAAAATGAACCCCTGTGTACAAGTTCATAAAAAAGAGAACAGTAGAGTTATACCACCCGGCCTCCAGCGTTTGCGGCCGGGTGGTATAGAGAAGTTATTCCGTCTTTATTGCTTCAAGCGCGCTGAGCCTCATAGCTCTTCTGGCAGGTGTAAAGCCTGAAATAAGGCCTATAAATATTGCAAAAACAATGGAGAGAAGCGCCAGCCAGGGAGGGATCACAGATATCCTGCTTTCCGCGCCGCCTCCCATTCCCATGCCTATGCCCATTCCCATACCCATCATGCCTCCGCCTCCGGAATTCATAACATTTTTTCCGACGGTATTTAATGCCAGGGAAGCCAGATAGCTCAGAATGACGCCCAAGCACCCGCCAAACAGTCCTATTATACCTGCTTCAAGGAGAAACAGCTGGCGTATGTTTCCCATTTTACAACCCAGAACCTTCATGACGCCTATTTCACGGGTCCTTTCATATATGGACATGATCATGGTATTTGTTATACCGAGGGCCGAAATCAGGAGCGATATGGCTCCTATTCCGCCCAACACCAACTGTATGGTCTGAGCCTGCTTCTGCATTGGTTTGCGCAGATCGGCCAGGCTGTTGGTTCCGTATCCCATATCATCAATTTCAGCCTGAATCCTGTCAACATCCTTCATATCATCAACCATGACCATAAGCCGTTCAAAGCCCTTGCCGGTGCTGTTTGGATTTCCGAACATCATACCGGCCTGGCTCTGACCGCTCTGGCCGCTCTGGGATTTGGAAGCATCCTTTATCAGCTTCTGAAGGTTGAGGTAGTCCATAAATATATAGCCGTCCTTCTGCCAGTCGTTGGTTACGGTTAAAATGCCTACAGGCTTTAATTTGTAGAGCTTCGGAGGTTTATCCGAAGTGTCGGAGCCGCCCGCACCTTGCAACGACTGCTTTTCTCCGTAATTCATATCAAAAGTCGCTTCAATTTTATCCGTCATAACGTCAACCGGAGGCTTCCCGTTTACCATACCATACCTGCTTTTGGGATTATAGAAATACTGGGGGATATTTCCTCCCACCACTATTTTATCCGTGTCCCCCTCCTGAAGCAGACGGCCCTGGTCAATAGGATAATCAAAATTTGGCATTGATTTAATATCAATTCCCATAACCTGAACAAAAGCCATGTACTTTCCGGATACGAGCTTCATGCTTCCTTCAACCACAGGTGTTATGCCCCGGATGCCTTTGATCTTGCCTATTGTTGCAATGGCCACATCGTCAAGAACGATTTCCTTGGGAGGACCTCCCAAGGTGTCAGGCGAACTTCTGTATTTTGTGACGTTAATTATATTCAGGTTTCCCATTTGTTTCAGCTGGGCTTCAAAATTCTCGTTCATACCCAGGCCCAGAGAAACCATGACCACAATGGCAGCCGTTCCAATGACCACGCCGAGAACGGTGAGAATGGTCCTGGTTTTTCTTCTGAAAAGATTTTTCAGACCCATTAAAAATATATCAAAACTCCTCATCGATCATAAATTCCTTTCTTGCTTTAATTTTTTTACGAACGATAAGAACTACTGCAGCTATCACTCCAAGCAGTACAACGCCTCCGGCGATAAAAGCCCATATGGGGATTTTTCTGCCGCCTTCCTGAGGAGGCATGTTTGCCTGACCATCCATTGGGGGCTGTACAGGCATTTCAGAGGCATTAAATGTAATTTCCTTTTTGACTTCCTGTGTTTTGCCGTCGGCATCTTCATAGGTGAAAATAAGGAACCCATTAACAGGGCCTGCTGCCTGCGGCGTTACCGCACCGTCAAAGGAATCCGTTTTACCGGGTTCAAAATTGCCCACGTAGTAGCTGGTTCCTTCCACCGTGAAATCACCTTCGAGCTTTACAAGTAAATTATATAAGGTGGATTTGCCCATATTGTAGAAGCTGACATTAATGGGTACCGGAGAACCAAGGAATGCTTCCGGAGGGAAGCTGAGATCTCCGATAATCAGCCTCGGTACCTGTTGCAGCGGAATGCCCACTACATCCTTGGTTGTGTACGGATTTCCTTTTTCATCTTCATATTCATAATTTACACTGATCATATACTGCTTTGGAGCGGCATCTGATTTTGAGGAAAAACTCATCTTTTTCTGAACTTTGCCCTTTGGGGCAATACTGTCTATGTAAAATGAATTTGAATCGACCGTGGTAAAAGTCCCGTCATCGGAATTAAGGGTCACCTTAACATTATTGATGGTGGAGAATTTACTGGTATTCAGTATTGACAATTCCAGTGTAAAAGGCTGCCCTGCGTTTATTGTGCCGGGATCCACGGTGTATTTGTCTATAATAAGTCTGGGAACTGATTTCCCGCTTGTATTCTCAATATAAAGCCCCACATATTGCATTATAGTCTGCTTGCCGTCTGTCCCGCCGGAAGGCGCGTCATATTCGACATTCAGTGAAACAGAGTAATTTTTGGTAACTGCCTCGTCGGAAACAAACAGCTGGAATTGCACATTCTTCGATTCACCTTTTTTTAGTGTGGGTATGATGATGGTATTCTGTGTTCTTGGAATAATTTCTTTATCGGCGGAAATCGTCACCTTGACATTATGTGCATCGGAAGAGCCTGTGTTGGCAACATCAAAAGCCACCAGTGTGCTGTCACCCGGAGAGAGTGTGGATTTGGAGGAAACAATGTTCTTCATCTCTATAATGGTACCTGAATTCGCAGACTGGACATTGTAGAAAAATTCTATTTCATCTGAAAAAGTGGAACCTGTAGTATCAGTGTAATCAACCTTGATTTTCAGATTGTTGGCGCCTGTTTCTATCTTCGGTGAAGCAGAGAGGTTATATGAAAAAACAGCCGTGGCCTTTGCAACTATGGAAGACTGGGTTTTCTTATTTGTATTTCCTATTATACTGGCTCCGTTATTTGCCAGCCCCAGGAGTGTGACCGATACGTTCCTGGCCGGAATTGCTCCGGCGTTTTCCAGGGTTATATCAAGCTTGAAGTCGTCTCCCGGATGTACGGGGGAGGGATTGGTCGATACTGTTTTCAGATTCAATTTGGGCAGTCTGCTGCCTTCCAGGACTTTCAGATATCCTGTTTCCGTACCGCTGAAGTAGTCTCCCGAAACATTATAATACTGGAGATTGAACTTTATGGAGTAGTTTTTTGGAGCCGCACCGGAAGATACTCTGAAAGTAAACTTTACCTCTTTTGATTCATTTGGCTGCAATGATTCCAGTGTCTGAGACAGATTCATTACCTCTACCACAACGGGAGATGAATCGTCCAGCACCGGGGATATCACAATATTTTTTGCGGAATAAGAGCTGCTGTTTTTCAAGGGGAGGGTATATGTGATCTCCGAACCCGCCTGACCGGTGGGTATTGACGAATTGCCGGATATTACGATTTTAGGGGAGTATTTTGTAGTATCAACGGGTGTAGAAGGGGTATCATCCCTGGGTACGGCCTGGGATATGGTGATTGTATCATCCTGCTGATAATCTTTTCCATCAATTGAATATTGAATGGTGACCTGGAGCTTGTTGGAACCGCCGTTGTAAACGAACATGGAACTATTGGTTGTTTTCTGGCCTCCAACAGGTATAGTATCAGTTCTTAAACTTGAATCGGAGCTTTTCAGTTTAAAAGCAGAACTTCCGTCTAATATTACTGTTACATCCGAGATGGGATTTGGGGATTGATTTTCTATTGTCAAATTCATATCAAATTCACTGCCCGCATAAATTGTTGTTGCAGCAGTATAATAAGTTACAAGCTTTACATCCTGTGCCGCAACCGCCGGTATTGTCCCGATAAAAAGTTCGGACAATACTATAAGACAGATCAAACTAAAAGATAAGATTTTTTTGATTGCTTTCATACGTATTTACCTCCAGCCTCACTGGGCTATCTTATGATTTTTAAATTGTAGTTTCTACCTGATTTAAATAAGACGGGATATGGGTTTCAACCTTTTCTATGTTTCCGTCAAGTATGTGAATCACTTTATCCGCATAGTTGGCAATATTTATGTCATGGGTGACTATAATAAGGGTTTGTGAGTTCTTTCTCGCCATTTCAGTAATAAGATTCATCACATCGCCGGTGGTTTTGGAATCCAGGTTCCCGGTGGGTTCATCTGCAAAAACGATTTCAGGATTTCCCACAAATGCCCTGGCAATACCGACTCTCTGCTGTTGGCCTCCGCTCATTTGAGAGGGTTTCCTGTTTTTGTGATTTGTAAGGCCCACTGCGTTGAGCATTTGCAATGACTTTTTATCTCTCGGTTTACGGGGCATACCCTTGAAGGCAAGCGGCATACCGACATTTTCCAATGCCGTCAGATCGGGCAGCAGATTGTAGGACTGGAAAACAAAGCCGATATGTTTCTGGCGGAACAGTACAAGCTTTTCCTCATTCAATTTTTCTATATGTACGTTCTTGATAATTATTTCGCCTCTGGAGGGTTTTTCAAGCCCGGCCATCAGGTTCAGAAGAGTGGATTTTCCGGAGCCGGAAGTTCCGAGCAGGCAACAGATCTCACCCTTTTGAACCGTAAGGTCTATATTTTCCAGCGCGACCACTTTTTCATTGCCTACTCTGTATACCTTTCTCACTCCTTTTAGTTCGATCAAGCTATCCAAATATTCACTCTCCTTTAAATAAGCTCAATATAAGCTCTAACTTAAATTCAGACGGCATATATTTCATAATGTTCCGCAATTTAACAAAATATTTCCGGTAAATTTATTATTTGATTTAATTATATATTTTCCGGCGGATGTAATGGTAACAAAAATGTAACCTTTTGCCATAAGCATGGCACATTGGTTATCCTGCAATCATAGATATTTACAAATATTGTAACATATTCTATTAATATATTCCAATATTTAGCCATTAATGAATTTAAGGAAACATTTCCTTAATATAAATATGGACTTCGTAATCTTCACCTGTATCCGGAATAACAAGAATTTTATCGATTACTTTACGTATCAGCTCTGATTTTTCGTTATAGGATAATTTCTCGACCAGCCTGGGAAAAGAAGAGACAAGTTCTCTTGCCTCAGTCAAAACATCTCCGGCTTCTTCATTCGAGCGCATTTCCTTCAGAAGCGCTTCTTTTTCCTGTTCATATTGCTCCAGGGATTTTGCCAGCCTTTCAATATCCTCAAGAATATATTTCTTTGCCGCCCCGGAGGCTGATCTGAGGCTTCTGGTCTGATTTTCGATTTCATTGCCGCATTTATATATCTGCTTTTCCAGATTCCTTAATCGTGAATCCGTATCAATACTTTTTTGCCGACGCAGAGAACTGCCTTCCAGCAGCTTATAATAGTACCCGCTGTTTTCACCGCTCATGGAGCAAACCGTATCCATCACGAAGCGGTCAATTTCATTTCCTTTGACGCCTTTATAGCTGCAAGCGGCGTTGCAGCTTCTCCTGGTCTGGCATTTATACAGGAATCGGGGTTTCCCGTTGGTATACCTGCCGGTTTCCCTGTGGGTGAAGAGCTTCCTTCCGCAATAGGGGCAGGCGATGAGTCCCGATAACAGGGATTGGGTTTTTTCATTGGGACGGACATATTTGTCTTTGTTTTCCCGCAATATGTTTTGCGCCAGTACCCAGTCCCTGCCTGAAATGATTCCCCGATGCCTTCCGACGGAAATAATCCAGTCTTCGATGTTCCGGCGTTTTATTATCTGGGTATAAGCAGGGTGGATGGCAGTGCTGTCTTCCTTGATTTTTTTGGCCTGCTCGGTCTTATTGTAAACCATGAGGCCATGACTGCCGTCAAACGCTTCTATTTCAGAATAGATGGGTACGTTAAAGGCCGAAAAATAAGAATAGGTCTCTTTATCTGCGGCGGCATAGACAGGGTTGGACAGAATATTTTTAACGCTCAACCGCGTATGCGTTCTGCTGTTTTTAGTCGCAATATTTTTACCATTTGCCCAGTCCACAACCTTCTGAACGCTTCTCGCTTCCAGAAAGCGCAGGAACATTTCTCCCACAATAGCCTGTTCTTCTGGGACGGGTTCCAGGTGGTTCACCGATGCTTTTTTGCCGCCGGCAAAAATGTATTCCCTTTTTGAAACAAAACCGGTTGGGGTGGTGCCCCCAAGCCAGCGGCCCTCTTTTGCCAGCTCGTACATATTATCGGATATGCGCTCGGCGATGATATCCCGCTCAAATTCCGCAATTGAAGCAAGCAGGGACATAATGACCTTTCCTGTTTTGGAGCCGGTGTCAACATCATCCGTACAGGAAACAAAGCAGATTTTTTTTTGTTTGAGCTGTTCCACCAGATTGAGCAGGTCAAGAGTCCGCCTGGATATCCGGTCAAATTTATAGCAGATGATAGCCTTGATTTTATTATCGTTTATATCCTGAAGCAGCCGCATGTATTGGGGTCTGTCTGAATAAAAGCCGGACAGCCCCTCGTCTTTATAAACGATTATATCCCCATCGCGGGCATCAAATTTCAGATCGGCATAGCTTCTGCACTTGCTGATCTGATTTTCTATGCTCTTTCCCGTTTCCGTAATTTTGGATTTACGGGCGTAGATGGCTATCTTTCTATTGTCATCCGGTTCTGGCTTTTTTGCGGTAAACATTATGGATTTTCCTCGCGGAGGGTGTCATAATTTATTCCCATGGCCTCAAGGTACTTAACCGATTTTTCAGCTCTGAACCTGGCGATTATCTCCTGTATTTGCCGCAGCTGCTCCGGGTCTTCAGAAATGTGAATGACTGCTCTAAAGGCCATTATGACACCTCCTTTAATATTAATATATTTAAAATAAGATTTGTCCTATTCCCATTGTCATATAAACAATATATAAATAAATTCAATGTTGATTTGTAAGGAGGGGAGAAGTATAATAACTATAATGCTATAAGCTATCTGATAGCATATACATATTATTGTTGAAAGAAGGAATCTCGCTATGGCTGGAAAACGGACTATGAAGGCATTGGTAAAGAAGTACGGCAAGCCGGGCATATGGATGGATGAGGTACCTGTCCCCGAGATCGGGATAAATGACGTTCTCATCAAGATTAATAAAACCTCCATCTGCGGTACGGACATACATATTTACAATTGGAACGAATGGGCGCAGAAGACCATACCGGTCCCAATGACTATAGGGCATGAGTTTGTAGGCACTATCGAAGCATTTGGAAGCAATGTTCACGACTTTAAACCGGGTGACGTTGTATCAGGTGAAGGGCATATAGTCTGCGGATTGTGCAGGAATTGCCTCGCAGGCCGGAGGCATCTGTGCATGAACACCAGCGGAGTGGGCGTAAACCGTCCGGGGGCTTTTGCGGAATATATCGCCATACCCGTGACTAATGTCTGGCACAGTGACAGCTCGGTGCCCCAGGATATCCAGAGCTGTTTTGACCCGTTTGGAAACGCGGTGCACACGGCGCTTGCCTTCAATGTATTGGGGGAGGATGTGCTGATAACGGGCGCAGGCCCAATAGGAATCATGGCGGCAGCCGTGGTGAAGCATGCCGGCGCCAGGCATGTGGTAATTACCGATGTCAACCCTTACCGCCTTGAGCTCGCCAAAAAGATGGGCGTGACCAGGGCATTGAATATTAAGGAAGAAAGCATAGAGGAGACGATGGAGCAGCTGGGGATGAAGGAAGGCTTTGATGTTGGCCTGGAAATGTCCGGGAATGTCAGCGCTTTCAGCAAGATGGTGGATGTGATGTGCCATGGCGGGAAGATCGCATTGCTTGGGCTCCAAAGCCCCACCGCTCAGATCAACTGGGAAAAGGTGGTCTTTAACGGGCTGACAGTAAAGGGCATCTACGGAAGAGAAATGTATGAGACATGGTACAAAATGACGACCATGCTTCAATCCGGACTTGACATATCACAGATAATAACCCACCGCTTCGATATAATGGATTTCCAGAAGGGTTTTGAAATCATGGCTTCGGGAAATTCAGGAAAAGTGGTCCTGGAGTGGGACCGGTAACTTTGATATCATTTTAAATACAATTTAAATAACCTGAAACCAGATAAAATATCACCGGGTAAAATGTGATGGAGGAGAGGGAAACATGTTTGGAAAAGCGAGAGAATTTTATATAAATGAACTTGAAAATATTAAAAGCAGTGGATTGTGGAAGGAAGAAAGGATATTGACAGGCCCCCAGGAAATCAATATAGGTGTCATGGGAGGCAAGAAGGTTTTGAATATGTGTGCAAACAACTACCTGGGGCTGTCGAACCATCCGGAGGTGGTGGCTGCTGCAAGGGAGAGCTTCGAGGACTGGGGCTATGGCCTGTCTTCCGTGAGATTCATATGCGGAACCCAGGAGATTCACAAAAAGCTGGAAAATAAGCTGTCCGATTTTCTTGGGACGGAGGACACAATCCTGTATGCCTCGTGCTTTGATGCCAACGGGGGACTTTTTGAAACCATCCTGTCGGAAGAGGATGCCATTATCAGCGACGAACTCAATCATGCGAGCATCATTGACGGGGTCAGGCTGTGCAAAGCCGCCCGGTACAGATATAAGAACAACGATATGAACGACCTGGAGGAAAAGCTGAAGTCGGCGCAGAATGCACGGTTCCGCTTAATAGCCACCGACGGCGTGTTTTCCATGGACGGTATCATCGCAAATCTTAAAGGGATCTGCGATCTCGCAGACAAATACGACGCCATGGTCATGGTTGATGACAGCCATGCGGTTGGCTTTATCGGGGAAAACGGACGCGGAACCCCAGAGTACTGCGGTGTTTCAGACAGAATAGATATACTGACGGGAACTCTCGGAAAAGCGCTGGGAGGGGCAAATGGAGGTTATACCAGCGGCCGCAAGGAAATTATCAGCCTTTTAAGACAGCGTTCAAGGCCATACCTGTTTTCAAATACGCTGGCTCCGTCCGTGGCATATGCATCATTAAAGGTATTGGAGCTGCTGGGCTCGACTGCGGCTTTCAGAAAAACGCTTATGGAAAATACATTGTTTTTCAGGGAAGAAATCAAGGGGGCGGGCTTCAATATCGTCGAGGGGATACATCCCATTGTTCCCATTATGCTGGGAGAGGCAGCAGTTGCCCAGGAAATGGCGGCGAAACTGCTGGAAAAGGGTGTATATGCAGTAGGCTTCTTTTATCCTGTTGTACCCAGCGGGAAAGCCAGGATAAGGACTCAAATATCGGCCGCCCACACAAGGGAGGATCTGACTTTTGCCATAGAGGCCTTTAAACAGGTGAAAAAGGAAATGAAAATGGAGTAATTGACTTATAATTTAACATAAAACCAATCAATCATTGATATTTGAATAATTATGCAATATAATATTATGCATAACCTATATGATAGCATATAGAAAATGTGGGGTAATAGATGAAAAGCATAAAGCGTTTACCATTGCAATCGGAGATTATTGAAGCCATAAAACAGTATATAGAGCAGAACAATCTCAAAAGCGGAGACAAGCTCCCGTCACAGGGACAGCTTGTGGAAATGCTCGGCGTGAGCAGATCTTCCCTGAGGGAAGCATTAAAGGTGCTTGAGACGAAAAACATCGTGGAAACGGTCAATGGCAAAGGTATTTATGTAAGAGACGGTTCACCCAATATCATTCAGGCACAGATCGAGTTCAGAAAGGAAAAGGAATCCATCATAGAGCTGCTGGAAGCCAGAAAGATCCTTGAACGCGAGATACTGCACCTGGTCATACAGAACGCAACTAAGGAAGAACTTGATAATATTGAAAAAATATTAAATGTTGTCATGGAAAAATACAAACAGGGTGACAGGCAGAATAATGAAGACAGGCAATTTCATTACGCCATCTATAATTCATGCCATAACCGGATTATGCAGCAGCTGATACTTTCTATCTCCAAACTGCTTTCCGAATTATGGGAATTCCCACTTGGAATGGACGAACCTTTTACCGACACAATTCCTTTGCATAAGGACCTCTTTCAATGCTTGAGAGATGGAAATCTTAAAAAGGCCATTGCCGTAAATGAAAAAATCATAAGTATGGTTATCAAAGAGGTAAAAGCCGCAGAATAAGATAACACATCGGCAGCAAATATTAATGGTTTGAAATAATTTAACTATATCCTATCTGACAGCAGATAGGATATAGTACATACAGCATTCCGCTGGATTCTTTATATACAAACGAATTCAATATGTTTGATGGGAGAGTGGATTTATTTTGGATACGCAATTATCAAAAGAAGATATATGTGCATACGTTGGAGAAGATTTTTATACATATAAGGGAGCGGTCACACCGCCTATTTTTCAAAATTCACTTTTTGCACAGTCCCCTGAAGCAGAGGGCGGAGAGCAGGAGTTTGTCTACACGCGGATCAGCAACCCCACAATCGAAGTGGGCGAGAAAAAGATCGCGGCTCTCGAGGGCGGCCAGGAAGCCAGATGTTTTTCTTCGGGCATGGGAGCCATATCCGCAGCAATAATGCATTTTGTTTCCTCGGGCAGCCATGTCATAGCAATTGACAGCATATACGGCCCTACCAGGGACTTCCTGGAGATATATCTGGCCAGGTTCGGCGTTGAAACCACCTTTGTTTCAGGCCGTGATACAGATGAAATAGAAAGGGCCGTCAAAAAAAATACCAGGCTTATCTATCTGGAAAGCCCGTCTTCACTTGTCTTTTCCATGCAGGATCTGGAAGCTGTAGCAAAACTTGCAAAGGCAAACGGTATTGCGACGATAATTGACAATTCCTATTCCACGCCCATTTACCAGAATCCTATTAAATATGGAATAGATCTGGTGGTCCATAGCGCGTCCAAATACCTGGGAGGCCACAGCGACATTGTCGCAGGAGTGGTTATCGGGAAAAAATCCGTGATGGACGGGCTGAGGGATGAGGAGCGCGCCCTGTTCGGAAACTGTATGGACCCGCATCAGGCCTGGCTTTTGATCCGGGGGTTGAGGACGCTTCCCATCAGGGTCAGACAGCATCAGGAAAATGCCATGGCAGTATCAGCCTTTCTGGAAAGTCACCCCAAAGTCAAATATGTACTCTATCCGGGGCTGAAAAGCCACCCTCAGTACGAGCTTGGGAAAAAGCAGATGGAGGGTTATACCGGACTTATGACCTTTGAACTGGCAGGCGGTAAAGCCCATGTTCAGGATTTTGTAAAAAACATAAGGCATTTCAGACGCGGCTGCAGCTGGGGCGGATTTGAAAGCCTCATATCGCCGGTGGGCCTGGGCAAAACCCCCGAGGCGCTCAGACGTTCCTGCCTGACGGAAGGGATGATAAGGATACATGTTGGGCTTGAAAATGCCAACACCCTTATAGAGGATCTGGACAGGAGCCTCAGCCTTTTAAAATGATTAAAATTTTAAAATAGTTTTAAATTATGAAAAATATTGTCCGGGAAGAAAAATTTGAAAAGAGACGGAGGGGAAGGATAAATGCTTCTTGAGAAATTGACGCAGGCATTTGGCGTAAGCGGTTTTGAAAGTGAGGTAGCCAAAATCGTAGTCGGGGAAATATCCGGCCATGTGGATGAAATTATCACCGATCCGCTTGGG
>JAEWSZ010000010.1 GCA_023397905.1 Bacillota bacterium
GGCCAGTACAATAACGGGCCAAGGGGAGACAGACCCCAGGGCCAGTATAATAACGGGCCAAGAGGAGACAGACCCCAGGGCCAGTATAACAACGGACCAAGGGGCGACAGACCGCAAGGCCAGTACAACAATGGACCGAGAGGAGACAGACCGCAAGGTCAGCACAGGTCTCAGGGCTTTGATATACCAAAGCCGGATGCGAATGTTGCCCAGGAGCAGTTTGATTCTCTGAGGAATGAGGCAAGAAGAGAATTCCAGAGCAAGGATTCAGACAAGAATGTAAAGAGAGAGGAAAAGCAGAAGAAGGAAGCACCAAAGACTTCTGCTGACAAGAAGCAAAAGTTTAAACCGCAAAAAATCGTGATTGAGAAGAAAGGTGTTTCCGAAATTCTCAATGAGGATTATATATTTGATGAATTTTACGGCGATGATGGAAAGAAGAAGAGGTTGCCAAGGAATAATAAGCGAAATGAAAAGATGCAGGTAAAATATATTCCGCCAAAGGCAGTCCTCACTTCAATAACTATTCCGGAATCCCTTACAGTGAAGGAACTGGCGGAATCGTTGAAGAAGACATCGACCGAAGTTATTAAAAAGCTGATGAATTTCGGAGTCATGGCAACGCTGAACAATGATGTGGATTTTGAAACGGCTACTGTTATTGCGGAAGAATTTGGAGTAAAAACCGAAAAAGCGGTACAGATCAGCGAAGAGGATATACTCTTTGATGATATTGAAACTGAAGACGAATCAAACCTTCAGCCAAGGCCTCCTGTAGTTGTTGTAATGGGGCACGTGGACCACGGTAAGACTTCATTGCTGGACGCTATCAGAAGCGCCCATGTAATAGACAGCGAAGCCGGCGGCATAACGCAGCATATCGGAGCATACACCGTTAAAGCAAGCGACAGGCTCATAACCTTCCTGGATACTCCGGGCCATGAGGCCTGCACGGCCATGCGTGCCAGAGGAGCCCAGGTTACGGATATCGCTATACTTGTTGTTGCGGCAGACGACGGCGTAATGCCTCAGACCATAGAAGCAATCAACCATGCCAAAGCTGCAAATGTGTCGATTATAGTCGCCATTAACAAGATTGACAAGCCGGGTGCAAATCCAGACAAGGTTAAGCAGGAGCTTACCGAGTACGGTATAGTTGCCGAAGAATGGGGCGGAGACGCCATAATGGTTCCGGTTTCGGCCAAGAAAAAAGAGAATATCGACCAATTGCTGGAAATGGTACTGCTGGCTGCGGATATGCTTGAATTAAAAGCCGATTCTACCAGACAGGCAAAGGGTACTATCATAGAAGCCAAGCTCGACAAGGAAAGAGGTCCTGTTGCCACTGTTCTTGTTCAGAGGGGTACTTTAAAAACCGGAGATTCAATCCTGGCAGGTTCGGCTTTTGGCAGAATCAAGGCTATGACCAATGACAAAGGCTATTCCATCAAAAGTGCAGGGCCTTCAATGCCTGTTGAGATCCTGGGTATGAACGAGGTTCCTGAGGCCGGAGAGGTATTTTATGCCGTAACAGATGAAAAGGTCGCTAAGCAGCTTGTTGAAAAGAGAAAGTTCAGGCAGAAGGAAGAACAGTATAAGACCAGTGCCAAGGTTACTCTTGAGGATCTGTTCACTCAGATCAAAGAGGGCAAGGTAAAGGATCTGAATATTATAGTCAAGGCCGATGTTCAGGGTTCGGTGGAAGCTGTCAAGCAGTCTCTGGAGAAGCTGAGCAATGAAGAGGTAAGAGTAAGGATTATACATGGCGGAGTAGGCGCTATTACAGAATCGGATGTTACACTGGCACAGGTTTCAAATGCCATTATTATAGGCTTTAATGTAAGGCCCGGCGCCAATGTCACAGAAGCTGCGAACAACGCAGAGGTTGATATGAGGCTGTACAGCATAATCTACAAGGCCATTGAAGATGTGCAGGCAGCCATGAAGGGTATGCTGGAGCCCACATATAAAGAGGTCGTGCTTGGACACATTGAAATCAGACAGATATTCAAGGTTTCAGGAGTCGGCACTATAGGCGGAGCATATGTTACCGACGGAAAGGTTCAGAGAAACTCGGAAGTAAGAGTCGTAAGGGAAGGCATAGTTATCCATGAGGGCACCCTGGCGTCGCTGAAGAGATTCAAGGACGACGCGAAGGAAGTTGTTCAGGGCTTTGAATGCGGTGTTTCCATTGAACGCTTCAACGATATAAAAGAGGGCGACATAATAGAAGCCTTTGTTATGGAAGAAGTAAAAAGGTAGAAACAGAGTACTGCGGACTTTTTTGGAATAGGTTGAAATGGATTAAATTCCAATTCAACCTATTCGTGTATCACCGGTGTAAATGAATTCCGCCTTTATTGAAGATGAGGCTTGCCAAAAAGGCAATTAGAATATAAAATATTTGGCAATACTAACGTGAAAGAAGATTTTGTTGGAGGTATATATGACCGATAGAATAGTCAGGATATCAGAGGAAGTTAAAAGAGAAATCAGCAATATAATCCGCAATGAGCTAAAGGATCCCAGGCTCCCCGATATGGTGAGCATTGTGTCCTGCAATGTTACAAAGGATCTGAGGTATGCGAAGGTTTTTATAAGCGTTCTGGGGGCGGACGAGGAAAAGAAAAATGCAATAAACGCCTTAAAAAGCGCCGCAGGGTTTATAAGACGGGAGCTTGGGCACAGAGTGCAGCTAAGGTATACCCCTGAAATACATTTTGAACTGGATACGTCTATAGAACATGGTATATATATAAATAAACTTTTGGACGATGCGAAAAAAGAATTGAGAGATTGAGCCGGGGGTCAAAATGGATAGAAAAATCATAAAACTCATATCTGAAGCAGGAGGAGTTGCAATATTCCCGCATGTTTCCGCCGACGGAGACGCCATCGGCTCAGCCCTGGCGTTAGCCCTTGCGTTGAAAAATGCGGGAAAGCAGGTCATCGTATATCTGGAAGAGGAAATTCCGGCGGCGTACAGCTTTTTGCCCGGAACTGAACTGGCAGGCTTTGCCATAGAAGACGTCCGGGATATGGATATGGATGTGAATGTGGCGCTGGATACGGGAGATGTGGGCAGATTGGGCACAAGGGCCGAGATGTTTTTCAAGGCGCCCTGTACTGTAAATATTGACCATCATGTTACCAATACCAGGTTCGCCCATCTGAATTTCGTGGATGAAACCTCTGCTGCAACCGGTGAAATAATATTTCTGCTTTTGAAAAAACTGAAGCTGGAGCTGGATAAAAATATAGCTGAGTGCCTTTATACCGCCATATCCACAGACACGGGAGGCTTCAAATACGGAAATACCACGGCCGGTACCCACAAGATAGCCGCTGAGCTGCTTTCCACAGGTATAGACATAGCCGGGCTGTCCCAGAGGATATTTGACAATACCACATTTTCAAAACTTAAGCTGACAAAGAGAGCTATTGAAGCGCTGGAGCTATATGAGGATTCGAAGCTTGCGGTAACGGTGCTTTCCCTGGAGGATATCAGGGCCGCTGGTGCAAAGGACGAGGATTGCGACGGTATAGTAAATCTGGGCAGATCCATAGAAGGCGTCGAGGTATCCATCCTGGTTAAGGAAAAAAACAGTGAAGAGGTCAGGATAAATCTAAGGTCCAAGACTTATGTGGATGTTTCGGAAATAGCCGCATCCTTCGGCGGAGGAGGACATAAAAGAGCAGCAGGCTGTACGGTAAAAGGCAGTCTTGAAGAGGTAAAGAAAAAGCTGATAGACGCTGTTAAAAAGAATTTATAGTTCAAGGTATTTGGGGATGTGGAGGCTGGATGAACGGTATTCTGAATGTATTGAAGCCCGCAGGCATGACGTCTTTTGATGTGGTGGGCTTTCTGAGAAAAGTGTCGCGGCAGAAAAAAATCGGACACACGGGAACCCTGGATCCTTCGGCCGTCGGAGTGCTGCCCGTATGCTTCGGCAACGCCACCAGGGCAATAGAGTTTATGATAGACAAGGACAAGGTTTACAGGGCGGAGCTCACACTGGGCGCGGCCACAGATACCCAGGACTCTTCGGGCAAGGTGATTTTCACAGGGTCTCCGGAGGTTGGCGACAGCCGTATTGCAGAAGCTGTCATGAGCTTTAAGGGGGAAATCCAACAGCTTCCGCCAATGTATTCGGCCATCAAAATAGACGGTAAAAAACTGTACCAGCTTGCCAGGCAGGGTGAGACGGTTGAGCGCCAGCCCAGAAAAATCAATATATACGATATAAAAATAATAAGGATATGGGATGAGCCGGCGGACATACAGGATAGATATGCGGAAGTCCGGACCGTCGTAAACGGCTGTGCAAAAAAGGTGCTGTTTGATGTCCATTGTTCAAAGGGCACATATATAAGGACTCTTTGCCATGATATAGGGGAAAAGCTGGGCTGCGGAGGACATATGTCTTTTCTGGTCAGGACGAAAGCCGGAAAATATGATCTGGATTCGGCTCTGACCCTTGAGCAGATCCGAGCCCTGGCGGAGGAAAAGCGGCTGGAAGAAAGCCTTCTGCCGGCGGAAACTGTTTTTGAGGAATTTGACCGCATACGGCTTGATCAGAAGGAGACCTTTAAATATAAAAACGGCGTATGGATTGAAGTGGATTTAAAGGGATATGATTCAAAGCCCTTAAAGCGGGTATATGATAATGATGGAATTTTTTTGGGGATAGGTGAGATTTTTAATAATCAGGATACCCTATGCCTCAAATCAAAAAAATTCTTTTTATAAAAAAAATATTGTGTTAGTACATTGGGGACGTGGAGGCAATATGCAGGCTATATATTCCGGTGATAAAAACAGTTACTTTGATTTCAAAACAGGCGTAGGTCTTGGAAATTTCGACGGCTTACATATTGGACATATGGCTCTTATTAATACCTTAATACGGGAAGCCCAGCTAAATGGTTTAAGTTCGGTAGTTTACACCTTTACGCGGCATCCGGAAAATATTCTCAGAAAGAAGCTGATAACTCCGCTGTTATTGACCGAGCAGAAAAAAATAGATCTGCTGGGAGAGGTACATCTGGACTATTTGTATTTCGATCAATTCAACGAAGATTTCTCAAGACTTTCACCCGAGGATTTCGTAAAAAATATTCTTATAAATAAATTGAATATAAAGCTGGCTGTGGCGGGTTACGATTACAGATTCGGCTACCAGGGCCAGGGGGACATACCGCTTTTAAAGGAATTGGGCAAAAAGTACGGCTTCAAGGTCATAGTTATTCCTGCCATAAAATGCGACAATGAGATAGTGAGCAGCACAAAAATAAGGGAATGCATTATAAAGGGAAAGCTTGAAACTGCATACAAGCTGCTGGGAAGAAATTATTCCATTACGGCAGAAGTGGTGAGCGGGAGAAGGATAGGCAATACCATAGGCTTTCCCACAGCCAACATTCATCCGGAGAGATTTCTGGTGCTGCCTGAAAACGGAGTATATATAACCAAAACCCTTCTGGACGGGAAGCTTTACAACAGTATGACAAATGTGGGCTTTAACCCTACCTTTGAGGACGCAAAGCAAAAAACTGTGGAAACGCACATAATTGATTTTAATCAGGATATATACGGAAAGAAAATAGAAGTATTCTTTTTGAAAAAGATCAGGGACGAGATAAAATTTGATACTGTGGAACTGCTTATCAGGCAGATATCAGAAGATATGCAGGTGACAAAAGAGTATCTGGGAATATGATCCTGCCCCGGCTTTTAGATGATCGCCGAAAGGTCTGTTTATGAACCGATATAGGATAGTTATAACCGGAATCGTGCAGGGAGTTGGCTTCAGGCCGTTTATATACAACCTGGCGAAGGAAATGGGATTGAAGGGATGGGTCGGGAACACCGACAGCAATGTAGTTATTGAAATTGAAACACACAAGGGCGGGCTGCCGCCGTTTGTGGAAAGAATAAGAGAGAATGCTCCGGTCCTTTCAAGGATAGAGTCACTGGACTGCATTGAATTACCATATGAAGGCTTTGATGGTTTTTCAATAAAGCACAGCGAATCCTTTTCAAAGGGTCCTGTTTTTATATCTCCGGATGTCAGCACCTGCGAGGATTGTTTAAAAGAACTGAAGGATCCCGGTGACAGGCGGTTCGGATATCCTTTCATCAACTGTACCAACTGCGGGCCAAGGTTTACCATAATAAAAGATATTCCATATGACCGGGATAAGACCACCATGGACAGCTTTGAAATGTGTGGCCGGTGCCGCGGAGAGTATACCGCCCCTTCGGACAGGAGGTACCATGCACAGCCGGTGTCCTGCCATGACTGCGGGCCTGTGCTGTCCATTGCGGATCAGAACGGAAAAGACATTTCCATGGGTAAATGGACCGGCGGACAGTGTATGGAATACGTCACGCAAATAATAAAAGCAGGTAAAATTGCCGCAATCAAAGGGATAGGCGGCTACCATCTGGCCTGCGACGCTCTTGACGGCAGGGCGGTGGACAGGCTCAGAAGCAGGAAACACCGCGATGACAAGCCATTTGCCCTCATGATGAAAAACCTTGAAGTCATTTCAAAATACTGCAATATTACCGAAAAAGAAATGGAGCTTCTGAAATCACCGGCAAGCCCAATTGTACTGCTTGAGAAAAACAGCGTCTGCAGGCTTCCGGGGGCCATAGCCCATCTGAACAGGTATCTCGGCGTAATGCTGCCCTACAATCCCATACATCACATTTTGTTTGATCAGGAAGGGTTTCCGGAGGCTCTGGTAATGACCAGCGGGAACTTAAGCAGCGAACCTATTTTCTACAGGGACGAAGAAGCGGCCGGCGGCTTGACAGGCATAGCGGATGCCTTTCTGACACACAATCGAGAGATTTATATAAGGACCGACGACTCGGTGACAAGAGCGGTAAAGGGAAGGGAATACATTATCAGGCGCTCCAGGGGATATGTGCCCATGCCTGTCAGAGTCGACGTGCACAGGCTTCTGAATATTGACGTGAATTTTAATATACCCTCTGTTCTGGCCTGCGGGGGAGAACTGAAAAATGTATTCTGCCTGAATAAGGGGGATATGTTCTATCTGAGCCATCATATAGGGGACCTTGAAAATGACAGCACCAACAGGGCCTTTACAGGCGGGGTGGAGCATTTTAAAAGGCTGTTTGAAATTGAGCCGGGGTACATTGCCCATGACCTGCATCCGGGCTATTATTCCACTCAATATGCGTTGGAGCAGGGCCCGGACAGGAAGACCGGCATACAGCATCACAAGGCCCACATAGCTTCCTGCATGGCGGAAAACGGGCTGTCCGGAGAGGTCATAGGAGTTTCCTTCGACGGGACCGGCTACGGAGAGGACGGCGGCATATGGGGAGGAGAGTTCTTCAAGGGCGGCTATTACGGCTTTGAGAGAGCCGGTCATCTGCAGTATGTCATGATGCCCGGCGGAGACTCCGCCGTAAAGCATCCCTGGAGAATGGCCCTGGGTTATCTGTACTCCTGCGGTATGGCGGATGCGGCCGGAATGAATGCGGAAAGCCGCTGCGGAAACAGCCGGCGTCCCGATGGAACCGGCTGCGGGGACAAGATGGTGCTTGACGGCATAAACCGCGGCGATATTGAATTCACCGTGGGGATGCTGGACAGAAAGCTGAACTGTCCGGAGACTTCCAGCGCCGGACGGTTTTTTGACGCTGTTTCCGCTTTGCTGGGTATCAGGACCGGCATAAGCTATGAGGGGCAGGCCGCCATTGAGCTGGAATATTATGCCGTTCAGGACGGAGCCATGCCTTATGACGTTGAGCTGTACCGCCCCGGAGGAGAAGAGGGGCGGACAAAAGCCCCCTTTGTCGTAAAAACCGATACCGTAATAAAACAGATCCTGCGGGAGCTTTCACAAGGATGCGGCAGAGAACATATTTCCTCCAGGTTCCACAAGACCGTGGCTGAAATCATATTGCGGGGCTGCCAGGCCATAAGAGGGGAAAGCGGCCTCAATAGAGCGGTTTTAAGCGGAGGTGTATTTCAGAATATAACCCTTCTGAACAGTTCTGTGGAGCTGTTGGAGCAAAACGGTTTTGAGGTGTATATTCATTCACAGGTGCCGGCCAACGACGGAGGCATATCCCTGGGCCAGGCAATGATGGCATTGGCTGAGATAGCTTCCAGCACTTGAGATTGAAAAAAGTCGACAAAACAGATATACTTTACGGTAGCCGGTCAGAATTATATGGATGATACAGGTGCCGTATAACGAAAATAAGAATTTGATATTTTATAATTTATGAAACACAGTTTATAAGTATTTTATTTAAAATGGATTTTTTACTTTTGGGAAGGAGAATTAGTATGTGTCTTGGATTGCCTGCAAAGGTTATAAGTATTGACGGAAACGACGCACAAGCGGAGATGATGGGGGTCGTAAACAAGATTTCCATAGAGCTGATGGAAAATGTCAAGGTGGGAGATTTTGTTCTGGTTCACGCCGGATGTGCCATTCAGATAGTGGATGAGGAAGAGGCCCGGAAAACAATAGAGATTTTCGACGAGATCAGGGAACTGGGGATCAAGCCATGACAAATTATATAGATGAATTCAGGGACAAGGCAGTAATACAGAAAATTGTAGACTGCCTTAGTGCATATTCGGGCAGAAATATAAAAATAATGGAAGTTTGCGGAACTCACACCATGGCCATATCCAGGTACGGCCTCAGAACACTTCTGCCCAAAAACATCCAGCTGCTTTCGGGGCCGGGCTGTCCCGTATGTGTGACTCCCACTTCATATATAGACAGCGCGCTGGAACTTTCGGAAAAAAAGGATGTCATCATTACCACCTTCGGCGATATGATGAGAGTGCCGGGCAACAACGGCACCCTGCTGTATAAAAAGGCCCAGGGCTGCAATGTTCAAATGGTTTATTCGCCGCTTAATGCGCTGGAGCTGGCAAAAGAGAATCCGGACAGGGAGGTCGTGTTCCTGTCGGTGGGTTTTGAAACAACAACGCCTGTAATTGCTCTGTCTGTGGACAAGGCAAAAAGAGAGGGAATAAAAAATTATTCCGTGCTGACTGCAAATAAGACCATGCCCGAGGCTATAAAGGCCCTGGCTGGAGATCCGGAACTGCTGCTGGACGGATTTATTTATCCGGGACATGTTTCTGCCATAATTGGAACAGACTTTTATTCATATGTTGCGTATAATATGGAAAAGCCTGGTGTAGTTGCCGGTTTTGAACCTCTGGATATACTGTATGCGGTGGAAATATTGCTCAAAAATATTTCCGGGGGCAAATCTGTTTTGGAAAATGCATATTCCAGAATTGTAAGCAAAGAGGGAAATACAAAAGCCCGGAAAAAAATGCTGGAGGTGTTTAAACCGGTGGATTCCGTATGGAGGGGTATCGGCATGATTCCCGGCTCCGGTCTTGGACTGCAGGATTCCTACAGGGAATATGACGCCGAAAAAAAATTCGGCATTATCCCGAAAAACAGTCCCGAACCCAAAGGCTGCCTTTGCGGGGAGGTTTTAAAGGGAAAGAAGCGGCCCATGGACTGCAAGCTCTTTAAAACAAAGTGCACGCCCGAAAGTCCTGTGGGCGCCTGCATGGTTTCTTCCGAGGGGACCTGCGCGGCGTATTACAAATACGGGGATTAGCAGTTTAACGGGTAACAGCCGGCGCCGGAATCCGGGGCCTTTGTATAAGGTTTGCATATATAAACGTAAATTTTGCGGCAACAGACCAAGGAGGAATTTTTACACTTTATGGATAATATAATCACTCTGGCCCATGGAAGCGGCGGTTCCGCCACCCTGGCGCTGATAGAAAATGTGTTTAAAAAGCATTTTAATAATGAAATCCTTTCTGCAGGGGATGATTCCGCCAGACTGGATATGGGAGACAGCAGAAACCTTGTTTTTACCACGGACAGCTTTGTGGTGACACCTGTTTTTTTCAGCGGAGGGAATATAGGAAAGCTGGCGGTCTGCGGAACGGTAAATGATCTGGCCACAAGCGGAGCGGTGCCGTTGTATCTGAGCTGCGGTTTTATTATAGAAGAAGGCTTTGGCATGGAGGAGCTTGAAAAAATTGTCGGGGCCATGAGCGCAACCGCCGGCGAATGCGGTGTCAAGATAGTGACAGGAGATACAAAGGTGGTACAGAAGGGCGCCGTTGACAAAATCTTTATAAACACTTCGGGAATAGGCGCCGTTCCGGAAGGAATAAATATTTCAGGCAGAAATGCAAAGGCCGGCGACAAGATAATTGTCACAGGCACCATCGGTGACCATGGCAGCTGCATTTTGCTTGAAAGGGAAAAAATGGGCTTCCAGGCTGAAATCAAAAGTGACTGTGCGCCGCTGGCCGGACTGGTGCGGGATATGTTGAAAGCAACGCCGGATATACATGTTTTGAGGGATCCCACCAGAGGGGGCGTTGCTACCACCCTGAATGAGATAGCGGCCCAAAGCAATGTGACCATTCAGATAAATGAAGATAAAATTCCGGTAAAGCGGGAAGTCCAGGGAGTTTGCGAGCTTCTGGGCATGGACCCTCTGTACATGGCAAATGAGGGGAAGCTTCTGGTATTTGTGCCGGAGGACATGGCAGGCAGAGTTCTGGAGGCCGCCAGGAATAATAAATACGGTGCAGACGCCGAAATCATAGGCGAGGTCGTAAAAGAAGGCGAAGCGAAAGTAGTGCTCAAAGCTCTCAGCGGCGGTACCAGGATCGTTAAATTGCTTGCGGGAGACCAGCTGCCAAGGATATGTTGAAGCAAATAACATGTAAGAAAACATATAAGTAGACATATATAAGCAGGTATTGCTGCTATGTATTGCAGCTTGAAATTGTAAATTTATCAGACCGTTTACGGTTTGGTTGATTATATACAGTAATTCGAAAGGAGGAGCCGGATTTGATAATTTCAATGAAAAATTTAGGGAAAACCTACAGAAACGGTCAAATAGAAGTTGAAGCTCTTAAAAGTGCAAATATTAACATAGCAAAAGAAGAATTTGTTGCCATTATGGGACCGTCGGGCTCCGGTAAATCAACGCTGATGAATATAATCGGCTGCCTTGACAAAGCCACGTCGGGCGAATACTGGCTGGACGGAGTGAATATTTCTTCGCTGAACGAGGTTGAACTGGCTAAAATCAGAAATCTTAAAATCGGTTTTGTATTTCAATCCTTCAATCTTCTGCCGAGGATCACTGCTCTTCAAAATGTAGAACTGCCCATGATATATGCGGGCATTGGCAGTAAGGAAAGGCGGAAAAAAGCCACAAGCGCCCTTCAAAGAGTGGGACTGGATAAAAGGATGCACCACAAGCCCAATGAAATGTCAGGAGGACAAAAGCAAAGGGTGGCAATAGCAAGAGCGCTGGTGAATTCTCCGTCCATAATCCTGGCGGATGAGCCCACCGGAAATCTGGACAGTACCTCTGGAGAGGAGATAATGACTGTTTTCCAGGATCTGAACAAAGAGGGCGTGACTATTGTCCTGGTAACGCATGAGCCCGACATTGCAGAACATACAAAGCGGGTTTTGAGGTTCAGGGACGGCTGTCTGGTATCGGATGAAACTGTGGAAAATCCAGTGGACGCCAGAGAAATGCTTAAGAAGTATGACCTGGCAGATGCCTGACAAAGAAGTCAATTACTATGGGCTGAAAGCCAGCTTAAAAGCAATATCCGCCTGGAAGGCGAAGGCTTTCAACCGTAATTGACTTTGGTAATGCAGTTTGATTTAAGTAAGGCGCAAGTTTGAATATTGCTATTAATAAGGGGGATATTGATTGTGGATGAAAACTTGAACGTTGTTTCGGAAAATAGTATTAAGCCCATGAATTTTATTCAGAGAATTACAGGGGTCATCTTTTCGCCGGGAAGGCTTATGCAGGATCTGGCCCAAAAACCCAGGATTCTTTTCGGACTGCTGCTGACACTTATAGCGCCGGCCGTTATGATCCTGGCCATCATGCCCATGTACAGAGAGTATTCCAGAGTCACTCTGGAAGCTACATATGCAAATATGAATATACAGATGTCGCCCGAACAATTGGAGCAGGCTGTGGATTTTGCAGCAATTATAGGTCCTATCAGCGGGGCGGCAGGTGCTGCAGCCATGTTGTTTTTAGGAGCCCTTATTTTATGGGGAATAGTTAAGATTTTCAAGGGGGAAGGCCGATACAAGCAGTTCCTGTCAATTACCGGCTATACCTCGGTAATATCAGCTTTAAGCGTTATCACGGCCATTATAAGCACACGGCTTACAGGAGCATTTAATGAAGTAAGCTATACCAGTCTGGCGGCGCTTTTGCCCGATATGAAGGGAAGCTTTATATACGGAGCCGCAAAGGCGCTGGATGTTTTCAGTATCTGGCAGTACATTGTGATTGCCATAGGTACGGCCGCTGTCAGCAAGCTTGACAAAAAGAAAGCGTATTTGATAGTGGGCTGTATTTTTGCCGTATTGCTTGTTTATTACGGCGTAATGGAAGTCAGAGCGGCAGGATTAATTAACCAGTAGTGGAGGTCAAAATGAAAAAGAAAATAGTTATTGGAATATGTGTTACCGTGCTGATTGTAACACTCATTGTGGCAGGAGTGATAAAAAATGCCGGAGCAGTGGGAAGCGGAGCGGTTTATTCCGTTCATGCCAGCGAGGTAAAAAAAGGCGACATCAGTTCGTATATTTCCGCCAACGGGACTGTGGAAGAGGTGGAAAAGTCCGAGATATATGTGGATACTCCCTTAAAGGTCACAAAGCTGCTTGTCAGTCAAAATGACAGTGTGAAAAAGGGTCAGAAGCTTGTTGAATACGATCTGGACTCTTTGAACTTACAGCTGGATCAGGCTAAATTGCAGAAAAGGACCCAGGAGCTCAGCCTGCAGAAACTGAAGCTGATGGATTCCACCGTCAGCGTGGCCTCGGCCCAGAACTCTCTGAAGGTCGCCCAGAACAGCGTGGCTTCGGCTCAAAGGGACTACGATACGGCCCAGAAGAATTACAACGATTGCAAGGTGCTCTATGATATGGGAGACAAGTCGAAAAGCGAGCTGGACGCTGCGGAAAATACCTTTAAGAACGCCGAGACCGCACTGAACAACGCCAAGCTGAATCTGGAGTCTCAAAAGGACGCTGTCAATTCCGCGGCCAAATCAAACAATCAGGCTTCAAACTCAAAGCAAATAGATGTTGAGACCCAGCAGGTTGCCATCGAAACCAGCGAGCTCAGTATAAAAGACCTTGAAACCAGGATAAAGAAGTATAATGAAGCCATGTACAGCACAATGGACGGAGTGGCTTCACAGATAAATGTCACCGAAGGCTCATTTACGCCAAGCGGACAGCCCGCCTTTATTGTGGTGAATCCAAACAAGCTGGAAGTAAAGCTGAATATCAACGAGTATAACGCAAAGCTTTTAAAGCCCGGACAGAAGGTGGATATCACGGGAGATTCCATTCCGGAGACCGAAAAAATAACAGGCAAGGTAAAAACCGTATCCCCTGTAGCCACTAAAAATGTCAACAATTCAGGCAGCCAGGAGACGGTCATAGAGGTAGTGGTAGAGATAGACAATATCACCGATTCCATAAAGCCGGGAATTTCCGTAAATTGCGACATTCAGACAGTAAATATCAGCAATGTGATTGCCATAGACCTTGATATGCTGGGACAGGATAAGGACGGAAACAAGACTGTTTTTGTCATAAGCGGCGACAAGAAGACCATGCACCAGAAAAAAGTTGAGATCGGAACTGCTTCGGATATGAAAGCCGAATTGAAAAGCGGTGATGTAAAAGAAGGCGATCTTCTGGTTTTAAACCCTCAGCCATCCTATAAAGACGGTGCAAGAGTTAAAATAGAAAAGGATTAAAAGTGGGGCTATGAATATAATTGAGAGCTTTAAACAAGCGTTGTCAAGCCTTAAGGCCAATAAGCTGCGTTCCATTCTGACAATGTTGGGTATAGTAATGGGAGTATTTTCAGTTATTACTATTGTAGCCATCGGAAACGCGACTCAAAGCTATGTTGACAGTGAATTTGCGAAAATAGGGGCCAATATTTTAATAGTTTCATATAAAGGGAGTATCAACTCCAATGATATTATGAAAAGCGACGATATGAAAAATATCAGCAGGAGTGTCCCCGAAATCAAAAATATCGCCAGCGACATAGGCAGAAACGGTACTTTAAGGCTTGCAGACAAGACGAGAAATGCCAGTATAAGCGGCATTTCCTCACAATACAAGGATATAATACCGGCGGAAATGGCCAAGGGCAGAATGATAAATGATATAGACAACACCATGAGGTCCAATGTCGTTGTCATTGATGAAGAATTTGCCAGGGCCAATTACAGGAATGAAGATCCCATCGGCCAGAAGCTCAGAGTGGCGCTGAGCTCGGGAAGTACGCTTAATCTGACGGTAATAGGTGTGACAAAGGTTGAGGAATCCCCGTTCGGAGGAATGATTGACAATGAGAACAGGGCAGTATCTCTGATCATGCCAATGACAACACTGCAGGCATATTATCCCGGCTCCGATCAGTTAAATTACATTTATGTGTCTGTTGAGGAAACTGATAAAGCCCAGCTGAAAAAAATTGCCGACAAGATTATCAGATCGCTTGAAACAAGGCATGGAAACGAGGACAAGTATTACATACAGTTCTTTTCAGATTTTCAGGACGGCTTGAATTCAGTGCTGGGAATAATATCCACCGTACTGCTGGTAATAGCGGTAATAACCCTCATAGTGGGTGGTATAGGAATTGTCAACATACTTCTGGTTTCGGTTACCGAGCGTATAAGGGAGATAGGCGTCAGAAAAGCGCTGGGAGCGCGGAAACGGGATATCATCATACAATTTATTACCGAATCCATAATCCTGACAGGCATAAGCGGGACCATAGGAATTATTATGGGCATACTGGCGGGCTTTGTAATATCCTCGGCAGTTAAAATACCGCCTGTAATAAATGTTTCGGTAATCGTCCTCTCATTCCTGGGGTCAATTGCACTGGGACTGCTGTTCGGGGTGTATCCGGCAAAGAGGGCTGCGGACCTGGATCCGATCGAATCCCTGAGATACGAATAAATTTGATACATGCGAAAATCCTGTTGTGGCGGTATTCCGGCACTGGCTTATATTCCGGCACTGGCTTATATTCCGGAGCGGAAATCCCGGAAATATAAGCCGTGAGGTGGAAACCGGCAAACAGGAATTTTTACATGTATATGAATCCGTGGTTTTTGAACGGGATTTATCAGCGCCACAGTCTCCTGCACATGCCCAGCATTTTTCCCGAGACCAGTCCCACCAGAAAGGTTCCGCCCAAAATGCCAAGGGCCGCCGATGAGGAGATTGAAAATTCGGCAGTGTCACTTTCATCGGTTGAAAGGGCGCTTTTTTTGAAAGTCCTCGCATATTTTCTGTTCCGTATATTATTCATAACAGCCTCCTTGGACTAATTCTTAAAATAGATGTATCAAAGGATAGTATTTGTGTTTATATTGAATATATACGGTTTTTTTTATTATACTAATATTATCGGAAGATCGGAATAAACCCGTTTAAAGGTTTCAACGCCCGGGTGCTGGATTCTGATTTCCGAAGCCTGAATTCTAAAAGGAGGCCATATGACTGATACCGGAATTAAGCAGGAAGGTCTTAACAAAATAACCGAAATAAACGGAATTGCCGTTTATAATATAAATACCGGCAGGTTTAAGACCAATACTATAAACATTTTTTTTCAGGACAATTTAAGCAAGGAAACAATTGCCCTGAACGCTCTTTTGCCTTCGGTGCTGAGAAGGGGCACAAAAAAGCTTCCGACCCTGAAGGATATCAACCTGTATCTCGAGGAATTGTACGGCGCAGTGTTTGACTGCGGAATAGTAAAAAAAGGCGAAAGGCAGATACTGCACTTCTATTTTGAATATCTTTCGGATAAATATGCCTCCGGGGACCACAGCAATTTTGAAAGCGCCCTGGAATTCCTCCTGGATATAATATACAATCCCGCATTGGAAAAGGGTTCATTTAATCCTCAATATGTGGAGCAGGAAAAAAATAATTTAAAGATACTTATTGAGAGCAGGACCAACGACAAGGTTCAATATGCACTTGACAGGTGCTATGAGCTGATGTGCGGGGATGAACCCTTTGGACTGTATGAATACGGCACGCCTGAGCAGGTTGACAGTATTACTCCGGAAGACCTTTACCGGCATTACATGGATAAAATAGGCTCGCTGCCCATGACGATTTTTATAACCGGAGAGCTTAGCAAAAGCCATATAGACCATATCAAAACAATCCTGTCCGGCATTGGCAGAGGAACGGTAAAAGCTCTGAATGCCGGTATCGTCAAAAAATTTCCGGACAGTGTGAGGTATTTTGAAGATGCAATGGATGTAAACCAGGCAAAGCTCTCCCTTGGTTTCAGGACCAATATAACCTCACGTGAGGACGATTATTACGCCTTGATGGTTTACAACGGCATACTCGGCGGAGGCATGCACTCCAAGCTTTTTCAGAATGTGAGGGAAAAAGCCGGCCTGGCCTATTACGTATTTGCGGGCCTGGAAAAGTTCAAAGGCCTGATGATCATCGGGAGCGGAATCGACGTAAAGGAAAAGGATCACGCACAGGAATTGATATTGAAGCAGATAGAGGATATCAAGGCGGGAAATATATCGGATTATGAGTTCAATTCAACTATAAAATCACTGGAAACGGGAGTACAGGCTTTAAAGGACAGCCAGCTGCAGGTGGTGGATTTCTATTTCAGCCAGCTGATTTCACAGACTCACGACACTCTGGAGGGGTTGCTCTCAAAGATACAGAGAGTTGCCAGGGAAGACGTGGTACGTGTGGCGGGCAAGATACAGCTGGATACTGTCTATTTTCTCACTGCCGTTTAGCAAAAAAATAGCCCGCAGGCGGTTTTATGGCCGGTTGGAACGCGGTTTATGCGTACAAGGAGGAGCATATGAATTTTGAAACTATTGAATATAAAAAATATGATGAAATAATGTATCAATACCAACACAGCAGCGGATTAAAATGTTTTATCGTTCCCAAAAAGGGATATTACAAAAAGCATGCCACCTTTTCCACACATTACGGTTCGGTGGACAATGAATTCGTAATCCCGGGTGAGAATACACCTACGAGAGTACCTGACGGTATTGCGCACTTTTTGGAGCACAAGCTGTTTGAACAGAAGGACGGAAGCGTGATGGATAAGTTTGCGGCCCTGGGTTCGCGCCCCAATGCTTTTACAAGCTTTAACCAGACGGTTTATCTGTTTTCCTGCACAGACATGTTCAGGGAAAATTTTGAACTGCTATTGAACTTTGTACAGAATCCTTATATTACCGAGGAAAGCGTGGAAAAGGAAAAGGGCATTATCGGGCAGGAAATAAATATGTACCGCGACGACCCGGGCTGGAGGGTGACCTTCAATCTGCTGGAAGCCTTTTATAAAGAGCACCCCGTCAAATTGGACATTGCGGGCTCTATTGAAAGTATATCCCATATAACACGGGATACGCTGTATAAATGCTACAAAACCTTTTACCACCCGTCAAACATGCTTATAACCGTGGTGGGCGACGTGGATCACGAAAAGGTTTTTGAGCAGGTGGAGAAAAATATCGCCTTAACTGAAAAGCACTCCGAGATAAAACGAATTTTTCAGGAGGAAGGCCAGGGGATCAATAAACCGTACGTTGAGCAGAATATGCCGGTTTCCACTCCGTTATTTTATATGGGCTTCAAGGATGACAATTTCAAGCTTCAGGGTGCTGAAATACTTAAATACGATCTGGCCGTGAAGCTGCTGCTGTCAATGATTGCGGGTAGGAGCTCCTCTCTTTACGGTGAGCTGTACGATAAGGGACTGATAAACAACAGCTTTGAAAGCGATTTTTCCATAGAGGACAGCTATGCCTATTCGGTGCTGGGAGGGGAGTCGGTGAATCCCGAGGCGGTCAGGGAATGCTTTGTGAAAGAGATCAGGAAGACCGGAGACAAGGGGCTCGATGCACAGACCTTTGAGAGGCTGTTGAAGGCGTCGAAGGGGAGATTTCTCAGGCAGATGAATTCTGTCGAGAGTATTTCCAGGATATTTGTAAATTTATTTTTTAAGGGCGTAACATTATTTGATTATTTGGATGTTTATGATACAATGAATTTTGATTATATAAACGATGTATTTGAAAAGCATTTTGACCTGGAACGGATGGCATTGTCGGTGGTCAAAAAGTAACGGGAATATTGGGCTTAAGGTTGCTGTCAAATGCTTTTGCCATTCCATGGCAGAATAAAATAAGATTTTGTGGAGGTTTTCATGAATGATAGGGTAACGGTTAGTTTTCCCAATATGGGGTTTGATATCAATATATCGCGAGTGGCCTTTACAGTACTCAACACTCCCATATACTGGTACGGCATCATAATTGCGGCGGCTTTTCTGGTGTGTGTTGTCTGGGCTATGAGGGATTCCAAAAGGTTTGGGCTGATTCCGGAGACCGTAATTGATCTGATGCTGTTTGCCGCTCCGGTAGCGATAATATGCGCCCGCCTGTACTATGTGATATTCAGCTGGGAGAATTATAGATATGACCTGAAGCAGATATTCAATATAAGAAACGGCGGGCTTGCCATTCTGGGCGGAATTATAGGCGCTGTCATAACAGCTTATTTTGTGGCCCGCTACAAGAAAATCCCGGTATTTAAGTTCTTTGATTTTGCAATTCCTTATGTGGCATTGGGACAGGCCATAGGGCGTTGGGGCAATTTTTTCAACCAGGAGGCCTCCGGCACCAATACGGACCTTCCCTGGGGCATGACCAGCCCGGTTATTAAATCCTATCTGTCAAATAAATCCCAGGAGCTGCAGGCGAGCGGTATTACTGTTTATCCGGACCTGCCGGTGCACCCCACATTTTTATATGAATCAATCTGGGATATAGGCGTTTTTGTACTGCTGTACTGGATGAGGAAAAAGAAGAAATTTGACGGAGAAGTATTCTGCCTGTATTTTGTGACTTACGGCCTTGGCAGGGCATTTATAGAAGGCTTGAGAACTGACAGCCTCATGCTTGGGAATTTGAGGATATCCCAGCTGCTTTCCGTGATATTTTTCATCGCCTTCGGAATATTTATCATCTATAAGAGGATGAAGCTTAAGAACTCAGCCGGAGAAGTTCCCGTGGGACAGAGCGGATACGCCGACATATTGAAGATCATGGAAGAAGAGAGTAAAGATACCTCGGAGGCTGCCGAAGCCGATGACGGCGAGACAGCCGCGGAGGAAGCAGGCGCAGAACTCAAGCAGGACCCAAACCTGGAGGCAGGGGAGGCAGAACGGGAATCCGAACAGGAGACGGGCTCGGAGCCGGAAACTGAAGGCCCGGATGAGGAAAGCGGCAATGCTTCCGGAAACGGGGAAGCGGAAGAGGAAAAGAAAGAGTAAGAAGAGAAATAAAGATTTTGTATCGGGAATGGTGAAGGGCGAAGGATGTATTTTGTTGAAAAATCAAAAACAATAAATTCATATAAAAGATTTGATTATTTCCTGTTTATAGCGGTATTGGTTTTGTCGGCTATAGGGCTCATAGTTTTCAGCAGTGCCATAAAAAGCAGGCCCGATCTGCTTAAACCGCAGGTCCTGGCTATTATTATGGGCATTGCCTTATGCCTTGTTTTGAGCGCCATTGATTATAAGGACTTTAAGGTATTGAGTCTGTTAATATTTTTTGGGGCAATGGCATTAATGCTTTACACATTGCTTTTCGGAAAAGGGGACGAGCTGGGAAATAAAAACTGGATAAATGTCGGAGGCATGAGCATTCAGGCGTCGGAATTTGCCAAGATTGCGTATATCATACTGGCGTCGGTTTTTCTGGAACGGATTAAGGACGGGCCGGAAAAGAACAAGTCGGATATAATCAAGTTCCTGATGTATTCAGGCGTGGCTATAGGCTTCGTACTGCTCCAGAAGGACCTTGGGACCGCTATGGTCTTTGCGTTTATTTTTCTCCTCTTTATTTATATTGCTGGAATACCTTACAGGTACATATTTATTTTATTCGGCGTAGCAACGCTTTCACTGCCGTTTATATGGGTCTATGTTCTAAATGGCAACAGAAGGGACAGGATTTTGACTTTTATTTATCCCGAGAGGGATCCCCAGGGCGGAGGCTACAATGTGATGATGTCAAAGCTGGCAATAGGCTCCGGACAGCTGTTCGGACAGGGCTATGGAAGCGGCTTGCAGACTCAGAGCAGAAAGGTTCCCGTAAACGAATCAGACTTTATTTTCTCGGTGGTGGGTGAGGAGCTTGGGTTTATCGGCGGTGTTATAATAATCCTGCTGGCTTTGGTCATTTTACTCAGGCTGATCTATATAGCGAAAAATTCCAGCGATACCTACGGTTCATTTATTACTATCGGTGTTACCGGCATGTTCGGCTTTAATTTCATTGAAAATATAGGAATGAGCATAGGACTGCTTCCCGTAACGGGACTGCCCCTGCCTTTCGTAAGCCAGGGCGGAACGGCTATCCTTGTGAATTATATTGCGGTGGGCATGGTGCTGAGTGTGTCGCTCAGAAGGAAGAGGAACAATTTTAACGCGTCGCAGTAAAAGGTTTGCCCCGGAAATGATATTTTCATTATTGCGTAAAGATTTACAACATAATATATAGTGCTATAGTCCTATAAAAGGCGGGTTTTACTACCTGTCTTTTATTTTTTTTCAAAAAAAACTTGATAAATCTTATGAATTGCAATAAAATATGCATATAAGTGGTGGAAAGTGGTGCGAAGTGGAGGAAGGATTAAAATTGATTGCGTTTTAACTTTCCATACTTATAAGATTGGCCTTGAAATGTGAGGTGTAAAATTTGTTTTATGGTGAATACCAGCACACAGTTGACCCAAAAGGACGTGTGATCGTCCCGTCGAAGTTCAGAGACGGACTGGGTGAAAAGTTCATATTAACCAAAGGACTTGACAGCTGTTTATTTGCATATTCATCAGAGGAGTGGACAAGCCTGGAAAACAAATTAAAGACACTTCCGTTTACCGACAAGGATGTGCGTGCCTTCATAAGGTTTTTCTTTTCGGGGGCGACGGAATGCGAGGTCGACAAGCAGGGAAGAATACTTATACCGCAGAATCTGCGCGAATATGCTGTACTTGAAAAGGACATAGCTATTATAGGGGTTTCTTCAAGAGTTGAGATATGGAATAAGTCCACATGGGAAACCTACAGCAGCGACGATAATATCAGCGCAGACAAGATCGCCGAGAAAATGGCCCAGCTGGGAATATAGAAGTCCTGGTGTGGCAGGCGTGCTTTAAAGGTGAAGGTGGATAATGGAATTTAAACATGTATCGGTACTGCTTGACGAGTGTATTGAAAATCTGGATATAAAGCCTGACGGCATATATGTGGACGGCACTATAGGAGGTGCGGGGCATTCGTCGGAAATATACGGGAGATTGAATCAAAACGGCAGTTTGATCGGATTGGATCAGGATGCCTTTGCAGTGGAAATCTCTACAAGACGCCTTGAAGAAATATCCTCAGGGGCCAGGTTTAAAATTGTAAATACGAATTTTAAAAATATATTGAAAACCTGCAATGAGATGGGAATTACCCAGGTGGACGGGATCCTGCTGGATTTGGGAGTATCCTCGCACCAGTTGGATGAAGCCTCCAGAGGCTTTAGCTACCAGCATGATGCGGCCCTGGATATGAGAATGGACAGAAGCTCCGGACTGTCTGCCTACCAGATTGTAAATGAGTATCCGGAACAGGAGATTTACCGTATTATACGGGACTATGGAGAGGAAAAGTGGGCGTCGAGGATAGCAAAGTTTATCGTTGAGGCCCGGGAAAAGCAGCCGGTAAGTACCACATATGAGCTGGTTGACATTATCAAGAGGGCGGTGCCCAGCGCTGCCAGAAGGGATGGACCCCATCCTGCAAAAAGGACTTTTCAGGCAATCAGGATTGCCGTAAACGACGAGCTGGATATTTTAAGCAGTACCATAGAGGACTGTGTGACTTTGCTGAAAAGTGGCGGAAGACTTTGTATAATAACATTCCACTCACTTGAAGATAGAATTGTAAAGACGCAATTCAATAAGGAAGTAAACCCCTGCACGTGTCCGCCGGATTTTCCGGCCTGCGTATGCGGTAAAAAACCCAGGGCGGTTCTGGTAAACAGGAAACCCATAGTTTCCTCAAAAGAGGAGCTTGAAGAAAACCCAAGGGCGAGAAGTGCAAAATTGAGAGTGCTGCAAAGAATTTATTCTTAGGTATAGACAGCAAGAGAAACACCGGAAAAAGAGCAGGCAGAGCCACTGAAGAAAAAGGGCGGGGCAAGCGGACCGCCGCAAATTACAAAAGATAAGATTTTTAAAACACAAAAGAAAAAACTAAGCAGTTCAAAGGCAACTTTACAAAAGACAAAAGTATTGAGACACAAAAGAAAACTTTCTAAAAATGTGAAGGGAATCAGATTTATTCTGATTCCCGAACCATCTAACAGGGTGCGGATATGATACCATCTGCGGAAATGATTTCCGCTCTTGGGCCCGACATGGCAGATCTGCACCGGCAGGGATATCCGGGCGCATGTGGACGGCGGGGAGTGATAAGAGTGGCTGACGCAAAAAATAAATACATATACGGATCTGTTGCAGAAAAGGCAAAATATGAGCAGCAGCACCAGGTGCAGGATTCCTATGCTTCAGATGCCGCTTATGACCCGTATGAAGAAAATGCGGTACTCAAGTCAAAAAAGAAAGCTCGCAATAATGCGAAACTGAAGACCAAGATCCTTTTGAATATTTTCCTGGTTTTCGGCATGTGTGCAATAATTATGTTCAGATATGCCCAGATAAGCCAGATTAATTATGACAGCAATAAACTAAACAGCGAATATACGGCCTTGCAGAATGAAAACGCAAGGATTTCAATTGAAATTGAAAAGGCCATGGATTTAAACAGCATAAGGGAAACAGCAGAGGCAAAGTTAAAGATGCACAAGCCGACCAAGAGCCAGATAGTGTATGTCAGCGTTCCAAAGGAAGACGTGACCATTCTGGCTACAAAACAGCAGTCGAAAGTTCTGTCAATGGCCAAGGAGCTGGGAAACAGTTTTAAAAAAGTCCTGGAGATATTTTATTAATTGCTTGGAATTAACGGAGGTAATACGAATTTAATAGACAGTAGAATGACTATAGATTTACATAAAGTTCTTTATTTAAGTCTATAGTTTTTTCAGTTTATATGTCATGGTCAGGGTTTCGGAATCTGACATTTACCGCCGGATATATGCATTGAGCAAGCAGTAGGAATAATTAATTTTGACTTTAATAAATATTATTTATAGGAGAATAGCGTTAGGAGGGATAGTTTTGTCTAGCCCAAATTTAAAACTGAAAAAAAGGCTTCTGTTTGTTCTGGGAGTTTTTACCGCCATGACGGTGGTACTGGTTGTCAGGATAGGCTGGATACAGATAGCAAATGGCCAGGAATACCAGCAGCTGGCATACGAACAGCAAACCACCAACAGAACTATCAGTCCCAAAAGGGGGACTATTTACGATAGGAATATGAAACCTCTGGCAATCAGCGGTTCGGTTGAAACTGTAAGCATAAACCCGCAGATGATCAGAGATATGAAGCTGGACGCGGACAAAATTTCCGGTGAGCTTGCGGCCATACTGGGCATGAATCCGGAAGATATTAAAAAGAAGCTCGGTAAAAAGAACCAGTATGAGATAATAAAGCAGAAGGTCGATAAGGAAATCGGTTCAAAAGTCCGCCAATGGAAGAAGGATAACAACATAAACGGCGTATTCATCGACGAGGATACAAAGCGGTTTTATCCCAACAACAATCTGGCGGCCCATGTCATAGGGTTTACGAATATTGACAATGACGGTCTGGACGGCGTGGAAAAAATGATGGAGCAGTATTTAAAGGGGGTCCCCGGGAAAATACTCAGCGAAGTGGACGCCAGGGGCACGGAGCTGAACATGGGCGCGGAAAAGTACATACAGCCCCAGGATGGAAATGACGTGGTGCTGACAATTGATGAAACCATTCAGTACTTTGCGGAAAAGGCACTTGAAAAAGCCATTTCGGACAATAATGTTTTAAACGGAGCCACGGCCATAGTAATGGACCCCAGAAACGGCGACATACTGGCATTGTCCTCCAAACCGGATTTTGACCTGAACAATCCCAGGGCGGCTCCTGCTGGCAGGGACAAAGCCACATGGACCGGAACCAGTTCCGAGGACGTCCAGTACCTCCAGAAGACCGTCTGGAGGAATAAAGCCGTAGTGGATACATACGAGCCGGGTTCCACTTTTAAACCCGTTACGGCGGCTGCAGGACTGGAAGAGGGCATAATAACGCCGGACACTCCTGTTACGGATGCCACAGTAAAGGTGGGGGGCTGGTCCATAAATTGCTGGAAGCCCAACGCCCATTTGCATGAAACCTTCAGAGAGGGCGTATACAACTCCTGCAACCCGGTTTTTGTACGTCTTGCCCAGCAGTTGGGAATTGACAAATTTTACAGCTACGTTAAGGCCTTCGGTTTTTATAAAAAAACAGGTATAGACCTTCCGGGCGAAGCCGGCAGCATATTTCATGCAAACCCCACCGAGATAAATATGGCGACGGCCTCCTTCGGACAGCGGTTCCAGATCACGCCGATCCAGCTTATCCAGGCATACGGGGCCATTGCCAACGGCGGTGATCTCATAACGCCGCATGTGGTAAAGGAAGTTGTGGACGATTCGGGCAATGTGGTAAAAAAGTTTGACCCAAAGGTTGTCAGAAAGGTAATCTCCAGGGAGACCTCCGATACATTAAAGGATATATTGCAGGGCGTGGTTGATGTGGGGACCGGTAAGAATGCCCGTATACCCGGATATAAAATAGGTGGCAAGACAGGTACCTCGGAGACCCGTGAAGGTGAGCAGCTTCTTGTACAGGGCAACAACAAGAGATACATAGTATCCTTCTCCGCAATCGCTCCTGCGGATAACCCGGTAATATGCGTTCTGATAGTTCTGGATTATCCCGATGTTTACAATCCCGGCGGCGGCGTTATGGTGGCCCCTGTGGCAGGAAAGCTGATCGATGATATTTTGAGCTACATGGGAATAGAAAAGGAATACAGCGAGGATGACAAAAAGATGCTCAAACAGGAGGTACAGGTACCTGAGGTAAAGGGAATGACCGTGGAAGAAGCCGTTAAGCTGTTGAAACAAAGCAAATTGGAGTATAAAATAGAAGGAAGCAACAATGATTTAAAGGCCGTAGTGCAGGAACAGACCCCAAAGCCCACCGCTTTATTGCGTGAAAATTCCATGGTGGTGCTTTACACATACAAGCCCCAGGATGAAGCGGAGACTACGGTTCCGGATGTGAAGAACAAAACGGTTTCGGAAGCCACCCAGGCATTTTTAAACGCGGGGATAAACATAAATATTACAGGTACGGGTACAGCCATCAGCCAGAGTGTTGGAGCCGGCAAAAGAGTACACAAAGGAGATGTGGTGGAAGTGACATTCAGAAATATTTTTGGAGATTAGAGGTTCCGGAAATTCTGTAAAAAAATATATTACATGTGAGTAAAATACATGGGATTAAGGCAAAAATTACTAATGCAAAGTGTTTTAGCATAATTGGAGGTGCTGAATTTGTTACTTAAAGATTTGATTCAGGGTTTGGAAATTAAAAATGTAAAGGGAAGTCTTGACGTAGAAATTGACGGTATAGCTTATGATTCGAGAAAAACCAGGCAGGGTGTCCTATTTGTATGTATTGACGGAACTGTGGCAGACGGCCACCAATACATAAATGATGCCATAGAAAACGGCACAAAGGCGTTTCTGGTCCAGAAGCAGGTTGAAGTCCCAGAGGGAATAACGGCTGTTGAGATAGAGGATACGAGATTTGGTCTGGCCCATGTTTCAGACGCATTTTTCGGGCATCCTTCCGGTAAGTTCAATCTTGTTGGAATAACGGGAACAAAAGGAAAAACCACCACGTCGTATATGGTGAAAGCAATACTTGAAGTTGCAAAACACAAGATAGGCCTGGTGGGAACGGTGGGCAACATGATCGGAGACGAGAAGCTGTATACCGCAAGGACCACACCGGAATCCTACGATTTGCAGAGCCTTTTCGGTGAAATGCTGGAAAAGGGCGTTGACAGCGCGGTCATGGAGGTGTCCTCCCAGGGGCTGGAGCTGCATAGAGTTGCAAAATGCGACTTTGACGTAGGGGTGTTCACCAATTTTTCAAGAGACCACATAGGTCCCAAGGAGCATGCCACTCTGGAGGAATATTTCAACGCCAAGGCAAAGCTCTTTAAAATGTGCGGGCAGGCAGTTATAAACATAGATGACGAGCATGGCCGGAAAATGGCCGGATTGGCCCAAGGAAAGGTATATACCTATGGCATAGTCGAAAATGCGGATATCCGTGCGACGGATATTATTAAAAAAACCTCGCATACTTCCTTTAAACTGGTATCGCCCTGGGGAACCACCAATATTGAAACCAATCTGCAGGGAGAATTCAATGTTTACAATGCGCTGGCCGCAATCGGTTCCTGCTGCCTGATACCGGGGATTACGCTGGAGCATGTCCGGGCGGGGTTGGAGAATGTGAGCGTTCCGGGCAGAATGGAATCCGTACCCACAGAAGGCAACTATTCTGTGCTGATAGACTATGCCCACACCCCGGACAGCCTGGAAAAGATCCTTTCCACCGTAAAAGAATTCGCCCACGGCAGGGTGGTAAGCCTGTTTGGCTGCGGCGGAGACAGGGACAGAGGCAAGAGGCCGGCAATGGGCGCTATATCGGGGAACATTGCCGATTTTACCGTCATAACCTCCGACAATCCCAGAACGGAAGAGCCCGAGAGGATCATCAACGACATTGAAGTGGGAATGCAGAAAACCGACGGGAAATATATTAAAATAACTGATAGAAGACAGGCAATAAAATTTGCACTTGAAAATGC
>JAEWSZ010000033.1 GCA_023397905.1 Bacillota bacterium
GGTGCTAAAAGAGTTATCAAGTAAATTTATTTTGAATTTTATTATGCATTGATTAAATTTTTATAAAGCTGCAAATCAGTTGTTTCTGATTTGCGGCTTATATTTTACCCAGCGGCAGACACAACTCTTCCTGATTCATTAAAACTTCTAAAAATAGCGAACCCATTTAAAATTTAATACCTGTTAATTGCCCTGAAAATCACTATAATACATTTATAAATGCCGTTTTGATATTGAGGTCAATTCAAACTTGCCGGTAAAAAATCTTTTAAAGGGAGATAAAGACACCCAGGGCAGGGTCATTGTGACGGCGGAATATACCACTCCTGCCGGTGCAACCTCCGGAGGCAGACTCATAGCGCATCACCAGTCCACCGGAGGCACAGGTACGAGTATGGTGCTGTTTAACCCGAAAAATATCAGCGTTATGGCGTATTCCTTCAGCCCGGATAACCCCGAGGAGACCATTGCGGTTTTGCCAAAGGTAAAGCGCAGCCAGGCAGGGAAGCCAAAAAAAGTGCTGTACCCCGGGAATAGAATGTGTGAAATTATAAGTTATAAAAAGGATATAATAAATATGGTCAGCAGATATTGTCAGCGTGATAACCTGAGAGAAGATTTTGTATTGACGTATAATATTACCTGTGTTATACTCACACAGAAAAAAGTCATGAAGACTTGCATTAAATACATTTAATTTTTTTTTAACAATACGAATAACTTACAAATAAACCATGAAGGGAAGCTATATGAAATAGCTCTTTTTCATGGTTTTATTTTTGCCCGGAAGGAGAGATTCAAAAAAACCACACCCCAATTTTTATAATACAGGCTATTAAAATTTCAAGGAGGCTATAAATAATGCTAAAAAGATTTACAGTAACAATAACTGCTTTATCCCTGATTTTCACCATGCTGTTTTTTTCAGGCTGTTCAAATAGTGATCCTGAAAAAAATATGAAAGCGGATACAGAACGGGATGAATTGATTATGGCCATAGGCAGTGAACCCGACGGGGGCTTTGACCCGACCACAGGCTGGGGAAGATACGGTTCACCGCTGTTTCAAAGCACTATCCTGAAAAGGGACAGCGACATGAAAATAGTAAACGATCTGGCAACAGATTATACGGTGAGCAATGACGGACTTGAGTGGACGGTCAACCTGCGCAGGGATGTCAGGTTTTCGGACGGCAAGCCTTTGACGGCAGAAGACGTGGTCTTTACATATGAAACAACAGCCAAAAGCGCTTCGGTAGTCGATCTGAATATATTGAAAAGTGTTATGGCCCTGGATGAATACACAGTTAAGTTTACACTTAAAAATCCCCAGTCAACCTTTATAAATATACTGGTCAATACGGGGATTGTTCCAAAACATGCATACGGCAGCGATTACTCACAAAAACCGCTGGGTTCGGGACCTTTTAAATTTGTTCAATGGGATAAGGGCCAGCAGTTAATAGTGGAGGCAAATCCCGAATACTATGGAAAGAAACCTTTCTTCAAAAAAATAACATTTCTGTATTTAAGTGAGGAAGCCGCCTTTGCCGCTGCTCAAGCGGGTGAAGTGGATGTTGCGGCAATCGTTCCTTCCTATGCCGGGCAAAAGGTCACGGGTATGAAGCTGCAAGCGGTTGAAAGTGTCGATAACCGCGGCATATTGTTCCCCTATGTAAAACCGGGCGAAAAAACAAAAGACGGTTACCCAATCGGTAATGAAGTAACTTCGGACATAGCAATAAGAAAAGCAATAAATTTTTATGTTGACCGCAGCAGTCTTGTTGACGGGATTTTAAACGGGTACGGCTCTCCGGCCTACAGTGTATGCGACAAAATGCCGTGGTGGAATCCCGACACTGTAATCAAGGATGCGGATGAAGCAGGTGCAAAACAAATATTATCGGAGGGCGGCTGGAAGGATCCCAACGGTGACGGCACCCTGGAAAAAGGAGCTCTAAAAGCGGAGTTCAATCTGATCTATCCGTCGGGGGATCAAATACGCCAGTCTCTTGCCATAGCAGTTGCCGACAGGGTGAAATCAATCGGAATAAAAATAAATGTTGAGGGCAAGAGCTGGGATGATATGGAAAAACTCATGTACTCAAATGCCATAATGTTTGGCTGGGGAAGTCAGGACCCTATTGAAATGTATAATCTGTACAGCAGCAAATACAGGGGAGTGGATTATTACAATTCCGGCTTTTATATGAATCCAAAGGTAGATGAATATCTTAATAAGGCCATGTCCTCAATAAGTGAAGCAGATGCTCTCCAATATTGGAAGAAGGCTCAATGGGACGGAAGCACAGGCTTTGGTACAAATGGTGATGCTCCCTGGGCATGGCTTGTAAATCTTGATCATTTGTATCTGGTAAAAGAAAAGCTCAACATCGGAAAACAAAAGATTCATCCCCATGGACACGGCTGGCCTCTCACCGACAATATTGAAGAGTGGCACTGGGAGAACTAGTGGAATTACAGTTTGACAAAGGAGTTTCAAGTATGGTGCAAGCAAGTCTTTTTAAATTTATTATTGGAAAAAGTATCAGAATAATATCGCTGCTGGCTGCCTTGTGCCTGCTGTCTTTCGTGCTTGTGAGCCACTCTCCGGTCGATCCGGTGCAGGCTTATGTGGGAGCGGATATGGCCAAAGTGAGTCCCGAGCAGAGAGCCAAAATAGCTGAACATTGGGGGCTGGACAAGTCCCCGGCTGAAAGATTTGTATTATGGGGGAAGTCCCTGTTGCAGGGAGATATGGGCACCTCAATGATATACAGGGCACCTGTCACCGATGTAATCAAAGAACGTTTCCAGGCATCGCTGGCGTTGATGGGAATAGCATGGGCATTGTCGGGGATTCTGGGATTCTTAATGGGAATAGCTGCTGCCATGCTGCGCGGAAGCTGGCTTGACAAGCTTATCAAATGGTATTGCCTTACGCTTGCATCCACACCTACATTCTGGCTGGGGTTGCTGCTGCTCATAATATTTTCCGTCTGGCTCGGTTGGTTTCCCGTTGGAATGGGAGTGCCTGCCGGAGTCCTGAAAGAAAATGTCACATTGGCCAACAGAATTAATCATATTATTTTACCGGCATTGACACTTAGTATCATTGGGGTGGCCAATATAGCACTTCATACCAGACAGAAGCTTATTGATGTTCTTGAGAGTGATTATATTCTATTTGCACGGGCCAAGGGCGAAGCAGGCCTGAAACTACTGTGGAGGCACGGACTCCGCAATATAGCATTACCCGCAATAACGCTGCAGTTTGCTTCTCTCAGCGAGCTTTTTGGCGGATCTGTACTGGCCGAACAGGTATTTTCGTATCCGGGGTTGGGACAGGCCACGGTTCAGGCCGGTCTGAGGGGTGACTTGCCGCTTCTTCTTGGATTGGTGCTTTTCAGCGCCATATTTGTATTCACCGGGAACCTGATTGCAGATATTATATATAAACTTGTAGATCCAAGGATCAAGGAGGGAAATGCAATATGAGTGAGATTTCTGCAGTTACACGTGATAGCCGGAACAGTAAATTCTTTAATTTTATTCCCGGGCTCAACAGAAGACAGCGTACTTTGCTTATGATCGCATCCTCTGTGCTTGTCCTGGCCGCAGTTATAATGGCAAGCCTGCTTCTGGACAATGAAAAAATAGCCACGCATTTTGATGAAAAAAACCTTGGTCCGTCCCTTGAACATTTTTTCGGCACCGATTGGCTGGGAAGGGATATGTTCACCCGCACGGTGAAGGGGTTATCCTTAAGTATTTATATAGGTTTGATAGCCTCGGCCGTCAGTGTGGTTATAGCTCTGGTGCTTGGTATGAGTGCGGCAACCATGGGAAAGACAGTTGACAGGGTCATTACCTGGATTGTGGATCTTTTTCTGGGAATGCCTCACCTCGTGGCCCTGATACTTATTGCATTCACACTTGGAGGCGGAGCAAAGGGAGTAATCATAGGAGTGGCATTTACCCATTGGACCAGTCTTACCAGGGTCATACGTGCAGAAGTACTGCAGTTAAGATCGGCTGAATTTGTTCAAATTTCAAGACATATGGGAAAAAGCCGCTGGTGGACAGCCTTCCACCATATACTCCCGCATCTGGTGCCACAATTTTTTGTGGGTTTTGTGCTGTTATTTCCTCATGCCATACTTCATGAGGCCTCAATAACCTTTCTGGGCTTTGGCCTTTCACCGCACAAACCGGCAATAGGCGTTATTTTGTCAGAGGCGATGAAGTATCTTTCGACAGGTATGTGGTGGCTGGCATTCTTTCCGGGACTCTCACTATTGATAATAGTGAGGGCTTTTGACATAATAGGTGAGAATCTCCGCCTGCTTATTGATCCCCACCATGCACATGATTAAAGGAGGCGGCTTATATGCTGAAAGTTAACAATCTTTCAATTTCATTTATTCAATATCAGGCAGGTTTGAAGCAGAGGAACCTGCAGGTCATTTCGGATCTCAGTATTAAAATCGATGCAGGTGAAATATTGGCTGTTGTGGGATCCAGCGGTTCGGGAAAAAGCCTCCTTGCACATGCAATACTGGGCATACTCCCCAAGAATGCCATGGTATCGGGCTCCATGCTGTACAAAGGGGCGGAACTTACACCCGAGATACAAAAGAAACTGCGGGGGGCAGATATAACCTTGATACCACAATCGGTTAATTTTCTCGACCCGTTAATGAAGATCGGAGAGCAGGTCCGCTGTTCAGCCGGCAGCGGCAATCCCCGTGAAAAGCAAAAAAGTATATTTAGAAGGTATTCACTGGACGAAAAGGCAGAGAACCAATATCCCTTTCAGCTCTCCGGCGGGATGGCAAGGAGAGCCCTGGTTGCGTCGGCAGTTGTCGGCGGGGCAAGACTGATAATTGCAGACGAGCCTACACCCGGCCTGCACCCCCAAATAGTAAGGGAAACCCTGGGACATTTGAGGGAGCTGGCCGATGACGGCTGCGCGGTGATGCTTATAACTCATGACATAGGCACAGCCCTGAGTGTGGCTGATAATATTGCTGTTTTTTATTCGGGAACTACGGTGGAGATAGCTCCCACAGCAGATTTCAAGGGAAGTGGTAAGGCGCTGAGACACCCGTATACCAGGGCTCTGTGGAATGCCTTGCCCCAAAATGAATTTCAGCCTGTTAAAGGCTTCCAGCCGTCACACAGTGGGCATCTCAAGGAAGGCTGTCTCTTTGAACCCAGATGTTCACAAAGCTCACAGGAGTGTAAATGCAGCACACCTGAAATCCGTGAAATTCGCAAGGGAAAAGTGAGGTGTCATAATGCAACTTAGAGCTGAAAATATAAGTTTCAGATATGGAAAAGGGGATTGGATACTCAAAGATTTCAATATTGAACTCAATCAGGGAGAAATTCTGGGTTTAACAGGTCCCAGCGGATGCGGCAAATCAACCCTGGCAAAAATTCTCGCCGGATATGAGCGGCCTCTTGGAGGCTCTGTGGAATTGGACAGCCGGAGTTTTCCCTCAAAAGGCTTTAATCCTGTGCAACTGGTTTTCCAGCATCCTGAAAAAGCTGTAAACCCGCGCTGGCAGATGCACAGGATACTTAGGGAAAGCGGCTGTCAGAACGATTCCCTGTACAGGTCTCTGGGAATAGAGGAGTCCTGGATGAAAAGATGGCCCAACGAGCTTTCAGGCGGCGAATTGCAAAGATTTTGCGTAGCCCGCGCACTGACCCGGCAAACCAGGTTTCTCATTGCAGATGAGATGACAACCATGCTGGATGCAATCACTCAGGCGCAAATATGGCATGTGGTGCTGGAATACGCCAAACAAAATAACATGGGCGTTTTGGTGGTAAGTCATGAAAACCGTCTGATTGAACGTCTCTGCGACAGAGTGGTATGCCTTCGGGACAATGCTGCTGGGAGAACATGATTTTGTCATTAAATTCCGCTAACAAACGGTATTGGGTTGATATTCTTTAATCAGTTCAGAAAATGACTTGATTTCTTCCTGGGAATAGGGTTTTTCCATGATCCTTGAACTGTCACATTCCTTATAATTTTCAGGGAGCCTATAGCGGTTCAGGACATATTTGGGAACTACCGGAAGCTCCCTGGACATACTTATCAGGTCTTCCTTTCCAAGCTGGGGAATGACGGTGGTCCTGACCTCAAA
>JAEWSZ010000082.1 GCA_023397905.1 Bacillota bacterium
GCTCTATGCTGTCATGGAACATCGAAAGCATGATTATTTTCCGGGTCATTCAGGGGATCGGCGCCGGATTGATGAAGCCGACGCTGCAAACGGAGCTTGTACAGATTTCCGGCGGACGCAACCTTGGGCGGATCATGTCGATTGTCAGCATACCCGGTCTGCTTGGGCCGATCCTTGGTCCGGTATTGGGAGGGATTCTCATTAATGCCTGGGGCTGGCACGCTATTTTCTGGGTGAATATCCCGATCTGCATCGTGGCAATCCCGTTAGCCTTGTGGGGAATACCGGCCGACAAACTGCCGGAAAAGAAGGAATCCCTTGATGTGATCGGCATGCTTTTGCTCTCACCCGCGTTTGCCCTCCTGATCTATGGTATTGCCCAAGTTGCTTCGCACGGGGGACTTGGCAACAGCGCGGTCTATATTCCGCTTATCATCGGCATCGTTTTGATGGCATCCTATGTCGTCTATGCTCTGAATACGAAGCGGGAACCGGCTCTGAATGTACAACTGTTCAAATCTGTCAATTTTTCCGCTTCCAATATTCTGCTGATTTTCAGTGGCATCATTACGAACGGGGCCATGCTGATGCTGCCGCTCTATTATCAGGAAGTACGCGGCGCAAGTGCGCTGTCAGCCGGCTTTTGGCTGCTTCCTCAGGGCATAGGAATGCTGCTTACCAGAAGCTGGGCCGGGAAAACGGCCGACCGTAACGGCTCGCGCAACATCGTGCTGATGAGCCTCGCCGCTATTGCAATCGGTACGCTGCCGTTTGCTTTTGCGGGTACGGATACGAATTATATCCTTTTGTCTATCGCCTTGTTGATAAGAGGGGCGGGGCTCGGCGGTTTATTTATTGCAATCATGATGTCCGCCTATATTGGACTTCCAGAAGAGCAGGTTCCTCACGCGAGCATTGCTACACGGATTTTTCAGACCATCGGCGGAGCTTTCGGGTCCGCCATTCTTGCAACCGCCGCTCAGCAGCAGATGGCGGGCCACGCACAGTCTGATCTTCCTGCTGTTGCCTATTCCTTCAACGTCTCGTTCTGGTGGTCGATCGGTTTCACCGTGGCTGCAGTAATTCCTACGTTGTTTTTGACGATGCTTAAAAAATCGGAGCCGGAAGCGGCCACGAAAAAAACAATAGAGAAAGCATGAAAACCCACATCATTTTCCAGAGGCTAATTTAGTTAAAAAAGCTCAGCCTTTCGGCTTAGTTTTTTCATACAACAAAACGCGTCCGCAAGACTGTGAACGAATATGTCACGGTGCAACCGCCAGCGGAGAAAGGGGGATTCATCACTCACAGCATGGCTTTTCGCTGAAAACATATCACCGGCATGTTCTCTACCGTTCAGATCCTTTTGGGTCCGAGTCCCTCGCAACCAAACAAGAAGGAACCAGTAGTGCTGATCCCTTGGAAAGTTAGGTCATAAAGATTCAAGGGAAAAGGGTACAAATATTTGCTCCCATGGAAATGTTCACATTACTGATCTCTATAATAAACATAATGGGAAGTACATTTCCCATTATTAAGTGAATAATTCTAGCCTTATACAAGTTCGCAGGATCTTATGTAGCACTATGTATATATTTTTGTTTCCATTCATCACGTGTAATCGCCAACAAATAGTAGTCTCTATACTCGCCAGCGTCAAACTTATACTTTTTTAATATTCCTTCGATCTGAAATCCAATCTTTTCTCCAATAGTTTTCATGCCTACATTATCAATTCTGGTTTTATACTGTATCCTCATCAAATTGTTCGTCTCGAAAAGATAATTTACAAAAAGTTTAAGGCTTTCTGTTCCTATCCCTCTTCCTCTTGAAATTGTTTCGGCAATTAACATTCCAATTTCAACAGTAGTATCGCTTCCGAGAATTTGAATACAATTTATTTCTCCGATTGGCTTTCCGTCTTTATTTTCGATAATTGAATAGAATCGCTCAGGCTTTTTTAGGCTATTTTCAAAAGCCTCTAAAAACCTTTCTTTATATACCATTTGCATGTCCATAAAATTTCCAAGGCAGTCTTGTGTTTGCATCCATTCGTAGATCAGATCGAAATCTTCTTTTTCAATTGGCCTTATCTTTAAATTTGTACCCAACAGCATAATAAGCCTCCGTTTATTTACAATGTTCTAGTACTGGCTTATACACAGTTCAGTGAACTCTTCGAACTGCGTATTAACATAATTACAAATATTTCAACGCATTACGTGATAAATGGATAATATTATCCTTTCCGTCCAGCATATCGCTTCGGCCGGAACCGTGCATTCTTAATCCAGTTTAAACATTATGCGAGGTCTAGGGTGCTGCCTTTAAATAATCAGCATTATCATAATATCGGCCTATTTTTTCGACATTACGAACTTGAATACAATCAGATGAATAACAACAGAAAATGCACAGCTGCCAATCCACCATGCGGTGGCATACGAAAGGCCATGAGATGTAATGAAATAGGCGGCATAAAGTGACAACGAAAACTGTATAAGCGGCATAACCAATCCTGGATTTCATTCCATCGTTTTGATGCCTTGTAAGATATGCGTTAAACAATTCATGATACTAAAAATAATAATACAAAGCCCGAATCCAATATTGAAGCAGGCAGCTATACCAAAGATCAAAAAAGCAATCCATACTAGCAATATATTGATCCAAAATATCTTGATATCAGTTAGTCTTTCTTCACCGACCGACAAATTGAAAATCTTTTCATTCATAAATTTCTTAAATCCACCGGGCCAATAATGCTCTTCTGTCTGATGGAATAAGTACAACGGGATATTGCAAAGTGCCCAGAAAATCGGCTGATCCCATCTACTGAAGGAAAATAAGACTATTGTTGCAATCATACCCATAAAAGGGCATAATCTTGCCCAAGCCTGATTTGCCGCAAATCGCTTAATCATACAGTCGGATTACCTCATTTTCCAACAGGGCTGATAGTTTGGCCATGTTCAATAGATGCCATAAACATTATGCGAAGTTGATTCATGAAATATTTAGGAATAAAATCTATTTAAATCGACTGAAAGTCCAGCACTTTTCATTTCTTTAGCAAGTGCCATTTTCCATGCTCCGGCATCATCCATTGGTATGTAAACAACACCATCAATGTCACCTGG
>JAEWSZ010000094.1 GCA_023397905.1 Bacillota bacterium
CCCAGAACTCCCGGAAATGGGTACATGCAGGCCCCTATAATTATGAAAAGCAGGGTTGTACCAGGAACCGGAGGCGGCGTGTGCCAGGTGGCCACGACACTTTATAATGCGGTTTTGCTTTCAATGCTGCAGGTGACAAACAGGGTGAATCACTCCATGCCGCTGGGATACGTGCCGCCCGGACAGGACGCGACTATTTCAGAGGGATATATTGACTTGAAATTTAGGAACAATAAGGATTATACTATTTGTATTGCAACACAAATAAAAGGCGGCAGCATTACCATAAAAATTATAGGCAAAAAGACCGGCCGGGAACCCAGCGCGGTTTTAAGGCCTGTGGTTATTGGCGAGCTTCTTCCGCCTGAGCCTGAATATGTGATAAACGACGGGCTTGCGGATAATGAGGTAAGGGTCAGTATAAAGGGAAGAAAAGGTTTAAAGGTTGTATTATACAGGGATACCTATGACAGCGGCGGAAAATTGCTGGGCAGTGAAAAAATAAGCGAGGATTTTTATAAGCCCGTACGGGGAAAGCTTGCCGTAAACAGAAAAACTTTTGAATATTTAAAAAATAATTAATTAAATATTAATTATTTAAGCATTATTATAAATTTATTATTTTATAAAAATATTTTTACAGTTAAGGGGTAAAGCTATGAATGAACTAATTTATAACAAAAAAATAACTTGTCCGGTATGCAACAAAGAAATAGAAGTCACCAAGGTCAAGACCAGAGGCTGCAAGGTAAAGTCCAGAGATACCGACATGTGCGTGCATTACGACGGCATTAACGTGCTTTTTTATGACGTGTGGGTGTGCGAAAACTGCGGGTATGCGGCGTTGCAGGATAAGTTCGAAGGAATTTTTACAAGAGATATTTCAACTATCAGGGACAAGATATCAAACCAATGGACAAGGAGAAGTTTTACCGGAGAGAGGGATGTTGAAAATGCAATAGAAGCTTTTAAACTTGCTCTCTTAAACCTGAAGGTGCGCAACGCCAAAAACAGCGAGGTTGCGAAGGTATGCCTCAGAATAGCGTGGCTGTACCGGTTCAAGGAGGATCCCAAGGAGATCGAATTTCTGAATTTTGCTCTGACGGCCTATAATGAAGCCTATCAAAAGGAAAGATTTCCGCTGGACAAGCTGGATGAAGTAACCTGTATGTACATAATAGCCGAGCTGTTCAGGCGAGTCGGAAAACTGGATGATTCAATATTGTGGTTCAGCCGTATAGTATCTTCGGCGGAGGCAAGGAGAAATCCCAAATTAATAGATATGGCTCGTGACCAGTACCAACTTGCAAAGGATCAGTTGGCCGAAGTAAATGCATAAGCCCGGGGGAGACAGGATATTAATGGAAGCTGGTAAGGTTCCGAATGATGTTTTAGATAAAATTGTTCTTAGTAAAATAAATAGATTGAGAAAAGATATAATGCTCCGCCCTGGAATAGGTGAAGACTGTGCGGCCGTTGAATTTGACGAATACGCATGTGTTCTATCAACGGACCCCATAACCGGAGCAGCCAGGGATGTGGGGCGGCTGGCCGTCCACATATCCTGCAACGATGTCGCCTCCTGCGGAGTTGAACCGCTGGGCCTGATGGTTACAATCCTGTGTCCGGTGGGAACGACGGAAACAGAGCTGGGAAATGTGATGGAACAGATGAGCCGGACGGCTGCCGGACTGAATGTTGAAATCATAGGCGGGCATACTGAGGTAACCAACGCCGTAAATAAAATAGTTCTTTCCACCACCTGTATCGGAAAGGCTTTAAAGAAAAACGTGGTTTCTTCCAGAGGGGCAAGACCGGGAGACTGTGTTATTATGACCAAAAGCGCCGGACTTGAAGGCACTGCAATAATAGCAAACGATCTGGAACATAAAATTGCCGGCAAATTAAGCAGGGAACAGCTGCAGACGGCTAAAAGCTTCATCAAAGATATAAGCGTTGTAAAAGAAGGCGTGCTGGCGGGAAAGTTCGGAGTGACCGCAATGCATGATATTACGGAAGGCGGCGTGCTGGGGGCGGCCTGGGAGATAGCCGAGGCTTCGGGCACCGGCATAACCGTTTACAGAGAGGATATTCCTGTGGAGGAAGTTACGGGGCTCATATGCGAAGCCCTGGAACTGGATGTGCTGAAGCTCATTTCAAGCGGAAGCATGTTTATAACCTGCCGGGACGGGGAAGGTCTCGTTGCCATGCTTGAAGAAAACAACGTCAGAGCGGCTGTTATCGGAGCAATTACGGCCGAAAAGGATGAAAGGCTGCTGATGAGCAAAAAGGACGGTTCGGCTGTGAAAATTGAGCCGCCGGCCGCCGATGAATTATATAAGGCAATATAAAGCCAATATGCCGGACAACAAGGGGCTGCTGCAAACAGGGCGCAATACTGCGCCGGTTTGGCGCGGCCTCTGTCTATATCCTGCCCCGGTGGAGGAAATCATAATTCCCGGTTTCCCGGATGAGCAAAATATACTTTTCATTGATATTTTGTATAATTATTCACATATTTATTTGCATATGTAATTGACATATATATTTCTGTTTTATTATAATTTTACTAGAGAGTCTTTCCAGGGAAAACAAATATATATGACTGAAAGACTAAATGAAATTATTAATAATTTATGTCAACTAAGATTTGGCAGGAGCGGAGGTAAGTTTTGTATAACATCAATACAGTAAAAAAAGTGGATCCTCAGGTGGCTGAGGCTATTGAGCAGGAAGTTAACAGGCAGAGAAATAAAATTGAGTTGATTGCTTCTGAAAATTTTGTAAGCGATGCTGTTATAGAAGCTCTTGGAACTCCTTTAACCAACAAATACGCAGAGGGGTATCCGGGAAAGAGATACTACGGCGGCTGCGAACACGTTGATGTAATAGAGCAGCTGGCTATTGACAGGGCAAAGGAGCTATTCGGAGCGGAGCATGCAAATGTACAGCCTCATTCAGGCGCTCAGGCCAATACGGCGGTTTATTTTGCTTTCTTGAATCCGGGAGATACAATTCTGGGCATGAATCTGGCTCATGGAGGACATCTCAGCCATGGCAGCCCTGTAAATATTTCAGGTAAATACTATAAAGTTGTTCCTTACGGCGTAAGGGAGGACAATTGTTATATAGATTATGACGAACTCAGGAAAACAGCCAGGGACAACGCGCCGAAGATCATTGTGGCAGGCGCCAGCGCATATCCCCGCACATTGGATTTCAAGGCTTTCAGAGAAATAGCCGATGAAGTGGGAGCACTTCTGATGGTTGACATGGCCCATATTGCAGGACTTGTTGCCGCCGGCGTCCATCCAAGCCCCGTACCATATGCGGATATAGTGACCACAACCACGCATAAGACTCTGAGAGGCCCAAGAGGCGGTATGATTCTCTGCAGGCAGGAATACGCAAAGAAAATTGACAGCGCCATATTCCCGGGAACACAGGGCGGTCCGCTGATGCATGTGATAGCTGCCAAAGCCGTGAGCTTTAAAGAAGCTCTTACAGATGAATTTAAAACTTATCAGAAGAATATTGTCAAGAATGCAAAGGCACTGTCACTGGCCCTCATGGACAAAGGCTTCAAGCTGGTTTCCGACGGCACAGACAATCATCTCATGCTTGTAAACCTGACCAATAAGAACATTACAGGTAAGGAAGCGCAGCTGAAGCTGGATGATGTATGTATCACCTGCAACAAAAACGGAATCCCTTTCGATACGCAAAGCCCATTTATAACCAGCGGTATCAGGCTCGGAACTCCAGCTGTGACCACCAGGGGCATGAAGGAAGAAGATATGAAGGAGATAGCAGCATTAATTCATTTGACTATCACTGATTTTGAAGGCTCCCAGAAGGAAATCCGCAGCAGGGTGGAAGTGCTCTGCGGGAAATATCCGTTGTACTAGGAGTCAGAATTCAGGATTCTGAAATCAGAATGAAAACCGGAAGGCAGGAAGTGCAGGAGTTTAGAAGTACAGTAGTACAGAATAAAACCGGAAATACAGGAGTACAGAAGAGAACCTTTAAAGGCGGAGTTCGTTGGTACACCGGAAGTATCAGAACGCCTTTAACCAGGTTAGAGGGAGAAGGATTATGGATGTTAGATTAGGCTTTGTGGGGACCGGAAATATGGGCTCCGCACTTATAAAGAGTATTGTCAGGTCAAATTTTTTACCGGTTGACAGGATATCCATGTTTGATGTTGACAGGAACAAGCTGGAGCAGCTTAAAAACGAAACGGGGATAGATTACATGTCCACGGCTGCGGAACTGGTTAAATGGGCGGATATGATTGTTCTGGCCGTAAAACCCAATATACTGAAAACCGTGCTTGAAGGTCTGAAACCTGAAATTGACGAAAATAAGGTAATAGTGTCTTTTGCTGTGGGCATTCCCATAAGCTTTTATGAGGATATCCTGGGAGAAGACAAAAAAATAGTGCGCACTATGCCAAATACCCCTGCGCTTGTGGGGGAGGGCATGACGCTGATTTCACAGAACAAAAATGTGAATGAGCTTGAGCTGGCAATTGTAAAGAAAATGTTTGACTGCGCAGGCAAAAGCGAGTATCTGAGTGAGAAGCTCATGAGTGAAGTTACGGCGCTGACCGGAAGCAGCCCTGCATATGTTTTCATGTTCATTGAAGCCATGGCCGACGCCGCAGTTCTGTCCGGGATTCCCCGGGAGCTGTCCTACAAGCTGGCGGCGCAGGCTGTGCTCGGTTCCGCAAAAATGGTTCTGGAAACAGGGCTGCACCCGGGTGTCCTGAAGGATCAGGTATGTTCACCGGGCGGCACGACTATAGAGGCTGTGAGCGCTCTTGAAAAAAACGGCTTCAGGTATGCCGTGATCGACGCAATGAACGAGTGTACAAAAAAAGCCAGGCTCATCGGAGAAGCCTATAATAAATAATTTCGAAGATTTTTCGTGATTCTCCAGGATTTTTTTCAAGTCTTTGACATTCCATCTTCTTCAGCAGCGGCGGCTTCAGAGGCTCCGAAATCCGAAAGCGGGTTTTTGCTGACCGCGTCTCGGAGCTGCTGCTGGTCAAGATGGGTGTATATCTCTGTGGTGGCAATGCTCTGATGCCCCAGTAATTCCTGCAAGGCGCGTATATCCACATTTCCGTACTTATACATCAGCGTGGCGGCGGTGTGGCGGAGCTTGTGGGTGGAATACCTCTGTGGGTCAAGGCCTGCTTCCTTTATGTATTTTTTAACTATTTTCTGAACTGATTCCTTGCTGATCCTCTGTTTGCGTCCGCTTATGAACAATGCGTTTTTATCCTTGATTCCAGATGTGGGGCGTACTTTGATATACGCATCAATGGCCTGCAGGCAGGCGTTGTTAAGCGGTATGCTGCGCTCCTTGTCACCTTTTCCTATGACTGTCAGCGTGTCATTTTTTATGCTGCTGAGGTTGATACCTACCAATTCCGATAAACGGATACCGCAATTTAAAAATATGGTTATGATCGCAAAGTCCCTTGTGGTATTCTGTCCATCATCGTTTGAAACCGAAGTCAAAAGTTTCTTGCTCTCTTCCACGTTCAGGTATCTGGGCAATCGTTTTAAAATCTTGGGCGATTCCAGTTCACTTGTGGGATTTGTGTCCAGAAGCTTTGCCTTGGTGGTCAGGTAGTTGAAAAAGGTCTTCAGACTGGCTACTTTCCTGGCTCTGGCATGGGAGGTGTTGTCCCTGTTGTTGCTCACAAAGGACATATAGGAATATAAATCGCTGAGCGTAACGGTTTGAAGCAGAGACACCTCCACATCCGAAATACTTATTTCATCAAATTCCATTTTTTTATCCGCCAGGTTCCTGTGCAGCTTCAAAAATCTGAAAAAGACCCTGAGATCGTAAAAATAGACCTGAACAGTGTTTATGGATTTACCTCTTATTGTCTGCAGATAGTTCAAAAAATCTCTTAAAACCGGCGGCATCTCATAATCCGATAAATTTTTCATTTGTAAAACTCCCTGTTTTCCAGAAATTAGTATCCACTTTATGAAAAAAATTCCTGAAATAATATTATATTAATATGATACATCAATTCCCGGAAGTTTTAAATATCTTTGTCATTGTGTACCAATGCCTGATACCTTAAATTTCCGCCTGCCTGTTTATTTTAAATTTTAAGTGGTATTTATAAAGCAAGAAAGCCAGTTTACCAAATTCAATCACGGCTGAAAGCCCATAGTAATTGACTTTAATATAAAATCAAATTTGGTTCATAAAGTCAATGAGGCTGAGAGCCGGCGGTAATTGATTTATGAAGAAAAACGGAACAGGAGATGGTTGTATGTTGAAAACAGGAGATAAAGCAATAGATTTTAAACTCAGGTCAGCCGATGGCAAAGATGTAAGTATATCCGATTTTAAAGGAAAGAAAATTGTTTTGTATTTCTATCCAAAGGATGACACTCCCGGGTGCACAAAGGAAGCGTGCGGCTTCAGGGACGCTTATGACTATATACTCGAAGCGGGCGCGGTGGTAATCGGGGTAAGTCCAGACAGTGAGAATTCCCATGACAGGTTCAGAAATAAGTATAATCTTCCTTTTTATCTTTTAAGCGACGAGGGGCATAAAGTCTCAGAAATATACGGTGCCTGGGGTGAGAAGAAATCCTACGGTAAAACAACTGTGGGCATAATCAGAAGTACTTTTATCATCGGTGAGGATTTTAGTATACAAAAGGTGTTTCCAAAGGTTTCACCCGAGGGCCACGCCGAAGAGATACTGGATTATCTGACCGGTAAAAAGAATTGAGATGCTGATTTCACATAAGCAATGATTTGATTGGATATGGGAATCGGAAATAAGAAATAAACATATGTATGATTATTGATCAGAAAAACGGGTATATTATACAGAAACAGGGTAAGGTAATATTATTAAAATTATGAAATATTTAGGAGGGTGATGAAATGCCGGCTTTTGCAAATCCTTTTCAGGGAAATGTGGAACGTAAATTGACAAAAGAGGAGCTGATCCAGGCAATACGTCTTGATATTGCCGGAGAACTTGAAGCGATCTATGTATATGACGCACATGTTCAGGCCACGGATGACGAAATAGCCAAAAAGGTAATCAGCGATATCCGCGATGAAGAAAAGGCCCATGTGGGAGAATTGATGACGCTTTTAAGGATATTGGACCCCAGGGAGGCCGAACTGTTTTCCGAAGGGGAAACAGAGGTACGGGAGATGCTTGAAGACCTGGGGCTGGCGGAACCGTCCGCAAAGCAGGCCGGCAATTCCGCTTCCCAATTTACAGTGGGAAGTATGCTTGATGAATAGATAGTACAGGATTATTAAATTATAAAGGGGGTTGAATCATGGATTTTTTATCAAGAGAAGGTTCTCCGGTCCCGGAGGAACTTTGGGAACAGATAGATTCTTCGGTTGTAAAAACCGTAAAAAGCATTTTAACAGGCAGGCGGTTTCTGCATATTTTCGGTCCTCTGGGGATTGGGACGGGAAGTGTGAACATTGACGAGGCAGAAGCTGTTGAGGAAGTATACGAAGATGGGCTCATCACTGTAAAAGGCAGAAAGTATGCGGAGCTCCCCACTGTGTATGACGATTTTACCCTGCTGGGCAGAGACCTTGAAATCCACCGGAAGTCGGGCTATCCCATAGACCTGTCAAAGGCTGTGGATTCGGCTCAGGCCTGTGCGCTGAAGGAAGACAGGCTGATATTTTTCGGAAATGAAAAACACGGCTACGAGGGCCTTTTTACCGCCGCAGGCACAAATAAGATCAAAAGAAACGACTGGTCCGCAGGAGAAAATGCTTTTATTGATATAGCGTCTGCAATAGAGCTGCTTGTTTCAAAGGCTATTTACGGAACCTATGCCCTTACTGTGAGTCCCGACCTTTATTTGCAGCTGCAGCGGCTGCAGGAGGGAACGGGTTTGCTGGAAATCGACAGGGTAGGAAAGCTGCTGGAGGGACATATTTTTAAGAGCCCGGTGCTGGGAAAGGGAAAAGCGGTTCTTGTATGCCCGGAACCCAAAAACATGGATCTGGTGATAGGCCAGGATATTTCCACGGCATATCTGGAGCAAAAGGAGCTAAATCACAGCTTCCGCGTGCTGGAGACCGTATTGCTGCGCATTAAACGCAAAGAGTCGGTGGTGGTGTTTGAATAAACACCGCAATGGATACAGGCCAATATAAGCCCGGATTTAATATTATTCTTATTATATACGATTAAACAATTACAATAGACAATAAAAAAGCTTTGCACCATAGTAATGCAAAGCTTTTTTATAACATAGTATGCTAAAAATGTAAAAATATAATCTTTTTTGAAGTTTTTTATTGATTTTATCATAATTCTGTCATAAAGTATTAATAAATTAATTATATAGAACTCTCATAAAATGTAAGAATTACTAAATTAAATTATAATTTCAAATTTTTAAGACCTTATTTAATTGAGTATAATTACTTTGTTTTAAGGAGGAATACTATATGAGGAATGAAAAAATAGAAAAGCTGCGAGAAAGAATAAACTTAATGATAGTTTCCGAAAATGTCTCGGCAGAGGATCTTTTAAAATTGAGCAGAGAGCTGGACGAGCTGATTGCCGAGTATATAAGCGGCCAACTATTCAATCCGTAGCATTTTAATATTCGTCTTCATCGTCGAGATTCTTACAGCTCAGATTGTAATTGACAAAGAATTGATCGTCAAATTTATCAATGGGCTCCGGACCGCGCATAATATGCCGCTCGATCTGAAGTACTCCGTCCGGATCGGCTTTAACACGCCAGTCCACCATCATTATTTTGCCTTCCAGTATTTCTATGCCGGTTATCCCCTTTGAATGGATACAGCAGCCGGTATTGAAATAGGGCAGCTCCTCGGGCTTTGGAAACTTCTGCCTGTGCGTATGCCCGCAAATAAGCATCATCTTATGTCTCTTGATCCATTTTTTATAGGTTCTTTCAATTTTGTGTCTTTTAAAATGATTTCTGGCGGGACTGGAAGGATTCTGAAATCCAACCACATGCATAAACCTCCAGAAATATCTAAGCAAAAGCATGTTTATGAACCAGAGCTGGTCATTCATGATATCGCCCTGGTGGCCGTGGACCGTGAGGATCTCCTGGCCGGTATTTTTATTTTTCAGCAAAAGGGCTTCAATGGGCTTCAAGCCTTTAAAAAGATCGTGGATATCCTGGGTATAGTCGTCATAAAATTTATAAAAATTATTTCTCACATAATTTTTATTTTTCAAATATATATTATGGTTTCCATAGAGCATTATGAGCCTGTTATCGTCAAACAGCTTTTTCAGCATGGAAAATACGTCGCTGTGGGCCAGACGTATATGCTTGAATTTGGGATATTCCCACAGCTCGTCGCCGTCGCCGGCTTCCACATAGACATACCCGTTTTCGTAGTAATATTCCAGGGCGCGCAGGAGTATGTTCTGATTCCGGCTGAATTCATCGGAGACGCTGTCGTCTCCCCGGTGGCAGTCGCTGAAGACGATATACCTGGAATTTTCGTCAAAATACTCTATTTTGGCATTTTTATAGGCTTTCATAAGTTTTTTGTCTGTAAACATTTTATATCCTTTTGTGTTTTCTTTATTTTCAACACTTTTAAATTTCTTTATTCGAGTTTCTTCACAAAATCTTCATTATGTAATATTATAATAAATATTGGAATTATATTTTTTCAATGCGCATAGAAAATTATATTCATTACAAAGGATAAAATAAGGTACATACAAATGACAGAGGTTAGCAATAAAACAAAAAAGAGACTGCTGGCAGTCCTCATTACCTTTACGGTTTTGATAGCAATAATGGTGGTCAGGCTTTTCTGGCTGCAGATAATAGACCGGAACAGCTACAAGACCATGATTTATGAGCAGACGTACAAAAGTCTGAGCATCAGCCCGAAACGGGGAAAGATATTTGACAGGAACGCTGAGGAGCTGGCAATTAATATTCCGGCCGATACCATATTTATGAACCCTACTATAGTCCAGCAAAACAAAAAGGATCTCAATCAAATGTCAAAGGATATAGCGGAGCTCCTGAAAATCGACCAGCAAAACCTGCTGAAAAACATGCGCAAATCGGATCAGTATGAGTTGATACTGCGAAAGACAGACGAGGAGTCCGCGGACAAATTGCAGCAATGGCTCAAAAAGAATAAAATCCAGGGAATATATTTTACCGAGGAGGATAAAAGGGCATATCCCAACAAGAATCTTGCCGCTCAGCTCATAGGCTTCACAGGTATAGACAACCAGGGCCTCTATGGAATTGAGCTGAGCATGGAGAAATATCTCCTGGGACAGCCGGGAATGACGCAGGAATATGTGGATGCGAGCGGACAGAAGCTGCAGCTGGGCGGGGAGAGCCGCATTGACGTCCAGGATGGGCTGAATGTGGTTCTGACCATAGACGGTGATCTGCAATCCTTTGCCGAGAAGGCACTGCAAAAGGCAATTGACGATTATAAGGTTCTCAACGGCGGCGTCGCCATTGCAATGGATCCCAGAAACGGAGAAATTCTTGCTATGGTATCCAAACCGGATTTTGATCTGAACAGCCCTTTTGACGTGCCGGTCAGCGCCGCAGGTATAGGCGGCGGGGATAAGGGCAATACGGCAAACGGAAGTAAAGGCAGCAAGGACAACAAAGATAATAAAGGAAGCCAGGACAACCAGAACGGCAGCGGCAGCACGGAAAGTTCCACGAGAAAAGCCACCGTGGAGGAACTTGAAAGCAAAATCTGGATGAATAAAGCTGTGAGCTATACATACGAACCCGGTTCCACATTTAAGTCCGTCACTGCTTCTGCGGCTCTGGAGGAAGGCATAATAACTCCCGAAAGCGAAGTGGTGGATCTGCCTGTAAAGGTCGCAGGCTGGACCATAAGTTCCATGACACCGGGAGGCCATGGAAAGGAAACCTTCAGAAAAAGCGTATACAACTCGGACAACCCTGTTTTTGTAAAACTGGCAATAGGCCTTGGCCTGGATAAATTTTATGACTATGTGAAAGCCTTTGGCTTTCAGAATGTGACGGGCATTGATCTCCCTGGGGAAGCAAAAAGTATTTTCCAGCCCAAGTTTACTGAAATAGACATGGCAACCGCTTCATTCGGACAGAGCTTTCAGATAACTCCTATTCAGATGATAACGGCTTACACGGCAATAGAAAACGGAGGCTCCCTTTACAAGCCTCAAATAGTAAAGGAACTTACAGATTCAAAGGGGAATGTGGTAAAAACCTTCACTCCTCAAAAGATCAGGAATACCATATCCAGGCAGACCTCCGATACGCTGCGTTCCATACTGGAAGGAGTGGTTTCGGAGGGGACCGGTAAAGACGCATTTATTGAAGGCTATAAAATAGCGGGCAAGACAGGAACGTCGGAAACTTTTGAAAACGGAGTAAGGAGCAAGGACCGCTATGTCGCATCTTTTATGGGCTTTGCCCCGGCGGACAATCCTGAAATAAGCGTGCTTGTTCTGCTGGACCATCCAACCGGGGACTCCCATTACGGAGGAACGGTTGCGGCCCCTGTGGCTGCAAGTATAATAAAGTACGCCATGGACAATCTTCACTTGAACCAATGACGGCGGGAAAAGCCACAAGGCTTATTTGTCCAGGATATGCAGCAGGCCCTGGTCAAATATGGTTTTAACATGTTCATCCGCCAGGGAATAGTAAACAATTTTACCGTCCCTGCGGTATTTTACAAGCCCTGCCAGCTTAAGCACCCTGAGCTGGTGGGATATTGAGGATTTGGTCATACCCAGCAGCACGGCGATATCACATACGCACATCTCGGCGCGCAGCAGCGCGCAAAGGATTTTAGCCCTGGTGGAATCGCCGAAGACCTTAAACAGGTCGGAAAGGTCCATAAGAGTGGTTTCATCCGGCATGGACTCCCGGACCTGGTTGACTACCTCTTCATGGATTGTGTTGCAGTCACATTTGTCAAAATCTGCGGTATATGTGTACATAGTTGTTCTCCTGCAGGTTTATAGTTGAAGTACTGTTCAACTATAATTATAAGGTGTACAATCAGGTTGTCAATATGAAACCTTTGCAAGAAAGATGAGGATTATTGCGACATTTCAGTTGACCATATGATCAATTGTTCATAGAGCCAATTGCAGTTTAACCCTTCATTCAGGAGTGAAGGCTGCTTTTCAGGCAATGTGGTTATAATGCGGTCATATGGAAGCCCAATTGTATTTAAAGTCATATATAGAGAAGGGAGCAGACATATGGTGATTCTGAAAGAGAAGGACAAGGTCCCTTTATATGCCCAGTTGTATCAGCAAATCAAGGACGATATATTAAAAGGCAGCATTAAAACGGGAAGCCGGCTTCCGTCCAGCAGAAAGCTGTCGGCAGACCTGCGGATCAGCAGGAATACAGTTGAGCTGGCCTACCAGCAGTTATATTCGGAGGGCTTTATAATAAGCAGGCCCCGGAAGGGATATTATGCTGAACTGCCGCTGTCTGAAGCAGTGCATAAAGAAAGGGCGGAAGAAGACGGCCCTCAGGAACCCGAGATTAAAGAGGACAAAAAAATACTTTATGATTTTCAGAATAAGAAGCTCAATTCAGAGGATTTTCCTTTTGACCGGTGGAGGAAGCTCACAAATAGATGCTTTAACGACCACAGAAAAGGCTTTTTGCAGTATGGCTGTCCATTCGGCGAATTGAGCCTGCGCTCTGAAATACAAAGATACCTGTATAGCTACAGGAGGGTGGAGTGCGAGGCAAAGCAGATCATCATAGGCTCCGGGACACAGTTCTGCCTGGAGCTTGTGTGCCGGCTTCTTAAAACAAGGGGCCTGGCCGTGGCTATGGAAGACCCTGGATATGACAGAACCCGCACCACTTTTCAAAATAACGGTTTCAAAGTGCAGCCAGTGGAACTGGACGAGCAGGGAATAAATGTGAGAATGCTGAACATACCCGATATTGCTGCGGTATATGTCACGCCGTCCCACCAGTTCCCCACGGGACAGATCATGACAATGGAACGCAGGCGGGAATTGGCGGAATGGGCCGAGAAAAACAGCAAGATCGTTATAGAGGACGATTATAACTGCTGTTTCCAGTATGATACCAAGCCGGTTCCTTCTCTACAGTCCCTTTGCAGCAACAGGACGGTCTATGTGGGAAGCTTCTCGGATGTGATGTTCCCGGCCATAGGTATATCCTATGCGGTCCTTCCGGGGCACATGCTGGACGACCTTTGCGAAAGATACTGCTATGACACCACCTTTGTTCCATTTCTCACTCAAAAGACTCTGGAGCTTTTTATGCGGGAGGGCTTCTGGGAAAGGCATCTGAGAAGGACGGTGCAGTACCAGAAGAGAAAACGGAATATGCTTGTGAGTTCACTTCAAAGCGAGTTTGGAAATAAAATCCGGATTTCGGGCGCTCAGTCAGGCCTTCATCTGGTTGTGCATCCCGGATGGCAAGCCACAGAAGCCGAGCTGGTGGGGCTTGCGGAGGAGGCAGGCATAGCCGTGGAAGCGCTGTCGTCTTATTGGAGCAAACCGCCGGAGGAAAAAATCAGCGGTATTCTTTTAAATTACCGGGGTATGAAACAGGAAAACATACCCATTGCAGTCAGATTACTCAGACAGGCCTGGATCGGAAATTAAAAACTGGAGCCATATAAAAGTTTTAAACTGGCACTTGAACTATAAGTTAGCATACGCTAACTTATAGTTGACACAGTTAATGCTGTCTACATCACTTGGAAAGGAGGTAATAAGGTGCGTAAAGCTTTCGTTGCAATTGTGCTTACACTTGTGCTCATGAGTATGCTTCCGCTAACTGCATTTGCCGCACATGAGACCTGGAACGATGTTGCCGGTGAAATGGAAAGCATTTTGGACAAATCCTATGACATATATGTCTCCGGTGACGGGAAAGCAGCCAAGGAACAGGTTGACGTGGCGTATTTCGGGTATTATGAAAAGCTTGGTTTTGAAAAAACGGTAATGGCGCATATCTCAGGCGACCGCGCCGCGGAAGTCGAGTATCAGTTCAGTTTTGTGAAAAAGGCCATTTCTGCCGGCAAGGAAAACGGAGAAGTCAGGGCATCACTGGATACGCTGATTAAACTGCTCAAAGAAGATGCGGATAAATTGGACGGGAAAAAGGAAAGCCCTGTAAGCACTCTGCTGGCTTCGCTTCTCATAATAACCAGAGAAGGCTTTGAGGCCATTATCATAGTGGGAGCCATAATAGCTTACCTGATAAAATCCGGCAATAAACAAAAGATAAACGCGGTTTATTGGGGCACGCTTGTCGCTCTGGCCGCAAGCATACTGATGGCATTTATTCTGAACAGGCTGTCAGGCTTGAGCGGTGCCAATCAGGAAATCGTCGAGGGCGTGACAATGCTGATCGCGGTTGCGGTTCTGTTCTATGTCAGCAACTGGATGGTTTCAAAGGCCGAGGCGGCCGCCTGGACTAATTACATAGAAGGAAAAGTCCAGAGTTCTCTTTCAAATGGAAGCCTGTTTTCACTGGCCTTTGCCGCATTTTTGGCAGTTTTCCGCGAAGGCGCGGAAACAATACTGTTTTACCAGGCATTGCTGGCCAACACAAAAACTTTTGCAAATATGGTTTGGCTGGGACTTGGAATAGGCTGCGTAGCTCTTGTAGTCATATATATCCTGATCCGTTTCTTGAGTATAAAATTGCCGTTAAAGCCGTTTTTCCTCGGCACAAGCATTCTCTTGTTTGTGATGTCAATTTCCTTTATAGGTTCCGGTATCAAAGAGCTGCAGGAAGGAAATGTGGTGGGAGTCACTTCTGTCCCGGGCATATCCTCGGTTGACCTGCTGGGCATATATCCGACCCTTGAAACCTTGATCCCGCAGATACTGCTGCTGGCGGCCACTGTTGCTACTATGGTGGTTCAAATCAGGAAATGGCGGAAAGCGCGCATTTCCGGGGTAACCACCGAGTCAGGCGGCAATGGATGACTGATGTGTAATAAAACTGATGTGCAATAAAATTAAATGCAGTGAATTTTTATTTTGGAGGGATGTAAAATGAAATTAAGAAAATTAGCATTACTTTTTGTTGTGGTTGCAATGGCTGCATCCATAGGTCTTTCAGGTTGTGCGTCCACTGGGGACTCTGACTCTTCAGCTCAGAACAGTGCGGGCAGTACTGCCACAGGTACAGGAGCTTCACAGGAAAGTGAAGGCGGTGCCGCAGCTCCGGGTGAAGTTGCAGGTTTTGAAGAATTCCCAATAGGCGACGACATTGAAGTCGGGCCTTTGAATGTTGGCGCTGTTTATTTCCAGCCGGTAGACATGGAACCTATGGGAAACAGTCTTCCTGCCTCAGAAGCCGACATGCATATAGAGGCTGACATTTCCGCACTCAAAAATGACCTCGGCTATGGCGTAGGCGACTTCGTTCCGAATCTGACCGTTAAATACGATATTGCCAGCCAGGACGGCAAAACAAAGATAGAGGGAACATTCATGCCCATGAATGCAAGCGACGGCCCTCACTATGGCGCAAATATCAAACTGGGTCCGGCCGGCACTTATAAAGTCAAGTTCAGTATTGAGAGCCCGGAAGCACAGGGCTTCCTCCTTCACGTAGACAAGACCACCGGAGTCACCGGCCGTTACTGGAAAGAACCGCTCGTTACTGAGTGGGATTTTGACTATGTGCCCAGAACCTGGTAAGGATTTTGCCCGGTAATATGCTTGGCAATATTATAAATCAGCATTATTATAAAGCCAATTATTGCCCCGGAGGACTTGCGCACCTGCGTCGGTTCTCCGGGCATTGACTTTAAATCTGATCTGAATCTTGTAAAAGGGAGGTGGCTAAATGCTGAAATATCTCATACTGGTTGTACAAAATCTGATGACGGCTTCCATCTTTCTGGCGCTGATACTGGCGTTCGCCAGGCAAAACGGCGACGGAAGAAAACAGGAAAAATGGCTTTACAGGGGCTTTGTAGCTGGCGTTGCCGCCGCCTTCGTATTGTCGGTTTTAAAATTTTCCACAAAGCTGATAAACAGGGAATTGTTGAATATAGGGATTCTGTCTGCCACCGTAATACTGGAAATCGCTTTTCTTATTTTTATATGGGGTGCTTTTTCAAAGAAAGCGCCTGGATTCCACCGGAGGAGCCGGAATATCGTAGACCCTGTTCTTGTGCTGCTGCTTCTGTTCTACAGCCTGCCCGACATATTGCTGTATCCTTCGGAGTTTGTTTCAAACGGAGAAAGCGCTCTTACCACAGACTTTCTTTTTAAGCTCATAGGATATTCGGCCGGGCTTCTCATTGCTGTAATTACAGGGCTTGCGCTGTATAAAGCGGGCAGGGGCCTGCAGCTTAAACCCGTACGCATTCTGCTGACGGCTGTAACTGTTGTCTGTATGGTCAATCAGGCTGCCGCAGTAGTACAGCTTATGCTGGCAAGGCGTATGATACCCATGTCAAAATGGCTTTTTTCCATGATAATACCGGTAATCAACCATAAGGATTATTTTCTGTACGGCATACTGCTTATAACGGCCGCATTTCCGGTTATGCTTTGGATAAAGAGCCTGAAGCCTAAGGAAACTTATTCCAATCCCGCCCAACACCGTAAAATCCGGGCTGCTTCACGCAGATACCGCCGCTGGTGTTCCGTTATTCTGAGCGGGTATGTAATTGCGGTTTTGAGCCTGACTGTTGTAAAAGCCTATGATGAAAGAGCAGTGACGCTTTCCCCTGCCGAACCTATGACCATATCCGGAAGCGATATCCTGATACCGCTTGAGAATATTAACGACGGTCACCTGCACCGGTTTAACTATACGGCTTCGGACGGGACAGAAATGCGTTTTATCGTTATAAAAAAGAATGAAGTAGCTTTCGGCGTCGGCCTTGACGCCTGTGACATATGCGGCCCTACCGGTTATTATGAACGTGACGGCCAGGTGATCTGCAAGCTTTGCGATGTGGTCATGAATACTTCCACTATCGGGTTCAAAGGTGGCTGCAATCCCGTGCCGCTTTCTTATACTCTGAATAGCGGAAAAATGGTAATACAAACTCAAAATCTGGAAAATGAAAAGAAACGCTTTAAATAAGGAGGTGACCGTATGTTTTGGAGAATGGTAAAAGGGGCGCTGTTCCGGCAAAAGGGGAAAATGCTGATGATTGCATTCACCATTGCGTTGGGCGCCTCTCTCTCCACGGCCATGCTGAATGTCATGCTGGACGTAGGGGATAAGGTCAACCAGGAATTGAAAACCTATGGTGCAAACATCAACGTTGTCCCCAAGGAAGCTTCTCTGCTGGGAGACCTCTACGGAGTGGGAGAAGGTTCCGGCGTGTCGGATAAATATTTAAAGGAATCCGAGCTGGGAAATATAAAAACAATTTTTTGGGCATTTAATATTGTGGATTTCGCCCCTTTTTTTGAAACAAAGGTGAGCTTGAATTCCGGACCGGACAGCAATATCAAACTGGTGGGGACATGGTTCAGACACCATCTGAGCCTGCCTACGGGAGAAGCTCTCGATACGGGTATGCAAAATATGAAAAGCTGGTGGGATGTCTCCGGCGGATGGATTTCCGATCAGGATGACGGATATGCCATGGCGGGCAGCCTTGTGGCCGGCAGGAACAACATAAAAATAGGCGATACCATCACTGTGGGAACTAAAAATCAAACCAGGGAACTGGTCGTAAAAGGTATTTTCAATTCGGGCAGCGATGAGGACGATCAGATTTATGTGCCTTTAAAGGTGGCGCAGGAGCTGGCGGGAAAGCAGGGAGATGTGAGCCGGGTGGAGGTCAGCGCTCTCACAACTCCGGACAATGAGCTCTCACGCAAGGCGGCTCAGAATCCCAAAAGCCTCTCCATCAAGGAATGGGAAACCTGGTATTGCACGGCCTATGTCAGCTCAATTTCCTATCAGATCGAAGAAGTGATGACAGATTCCGTGGCAAAGCCAATCCGCCAGGTGGCGGAATCCGAAGGGGCAATTCTTGAAAAGACCCAGCTGCTTATGCTGCTCATTACAATATTGAGCCTGATCGGCTCGGCCCTGGGCATTTCAAACCTTGTTACGGCAAGCGTAATGGAGCGTAGCTCCGAGATCGGATTGTTGAAGGCGGTAGGCGCCTCAGACTCTCCGATTTCACTATTAATTTTAACAGAGATACTTATAACCGGAGTAATAGGCGGCATTGCAGGATACTTTACCGGGCTTGGATTTGCGCAGATCATAGGACAGTCGGTTTTCGGCTCGGCTATTGAAATAAAGCCGATGGTCATTCCGCTGGTGGGAGTCCTGGTGTTTCTGGTGACGCTGGCGGGAAGCATTCCATCCATACGGCTTCTGCTGTCCCTCCGTCCGGCGGAAGTATTACATGGCAGGTGAGAACATGAAAAAACAGACGATGTATTTCAAGATGGTTACGAGCTCCCTGATCAGACGCCGGTCCAGAATGCTGGTGGCGCTTCTGGCAGTGGCTATGGGAGCTACCATACTCTCGGGGCTCATAACTATTTATTACGATATACCAAGACAGATGGGAAAAGAATTCCGGTCCTACGGCGCAAATCTCATACTGGTCCCTTCAGGAGAACAGCAGGCATTGACCGGTCCGGACATAAAGAAGGCCACAGGGCTTTTTCCGGAGGAAAATACGGTGGGAGTGGCCCCATACCGCTACGAGTCCGTAAAGATAAATGAACAGCCCTTTATGGCTGCAGGTACGGATATGCAGGAAGTAAAAAAGGTAAGTCCCTACTGGTATGTCAGCGGACAGTGGCCGGAAAAAGGCGGCGAGGTACTTATAGGCCAGGAGGTGGCCCAGCTCATTCAGCTTTCGCCCGGCGATACGTTTTCGGCGGCGGGTACGGATGCAGAAGGCCGGAAATTCAGCCACGATTTTGTGGTGGCAGGCGTTGTACAGACCGGAGGCGCGGAAGAAAATTTTATTTTCATGTCCCTTGGGGATATGGAAGGCCTGATGGGAAACTCCGGTCAGGTGGATGTGGTGGAGTGCAGTATTGCGGCTTCGGAAGGGACACTTGACACCATAGTGAAACAAATAGGGGAGAAAGTCCCGGAGGTCACCCCCCGTCTTGTCAAACGCGTTACACAGTCGGAACAGACCGTACTGGGCAAGCTCCAGGCGCTGGTGTATCTGGTGACGGTGGTTGTGCTGCTGCTTACGATGATATGTGTTTCAACCACCATGATGGCAGTGGTTGCCGAGAGGAGAAAGGAAGTAGGCCTGAAAAAGGCTTTGGGTGCCGCAGATAAGAGCATTATTATGGAGTTCCTGGGAGAAGGCCTCTTTTTGGGCGGTTCAGGCGGAGCGCTTGGTGTGATCCTCGGCTTCTTGTTTGCCCAGGTTGTCAGCATCAATGTTTTCAGTCGGAGCATATCCTTCCAGCCGCTTTTAATACCGGTGACCCTGGCCGTATCCATTTGTATTACAGGCCTGGCGTGCCTCATACCTGTCAGAAGCGCCACGGACATAGAACCGGCAATCGTATTGCGGGGCGAATAAAAAGGTCGGATAAGGAAGTAAGGAGGTTTGGTGATGAATTTATTGGAACTAAGGGATATATCAAAAATATACGGCAATGTAAAGGCGCTGCAAAACATCGACCTGAACGTCCGGCAGGGTGAATGGCTGGCCATAATGGGGCCTTCCGGCTCTGGGAAAACAACCATGATGAATATTATAGGCTGTATGGACCGCCCATCCAACGGATCGGTTATTCTGGACGGAAAGGACATCTCAAAGGAGGGCCAGAAAAGCCTGACGGCGGTCCGCCGTGATAAGATCGGACTCATTTTTCAGCAGTTTCACCTGGTAAATTATCTTACTGCGCTGGAAAATGTGATGGTGGCACAGTATTATCACAGCATGCCCGATGAAAAGGAAGCGCTGCAGGCGCTGGAAAGGGTTGGTTTAAAGGAGCGGGCAAAGCACCTTCCCAGCCAGCTTTCCGGCGGCGAACAGCAGAGGGTGTGTATAGCCAGAGCGCTGATCAACTATCCCAGGCTCATACTGGCCGACGAGCCCACAGGAAACCTGGATGAGACCAATGAAGGCATTGTGATGGAAATATTCAGGCAGCTTCACTCCGAGGGCAGCACCATAGTCGTCGTCACCCATGACCCGGAGGTGGCCGAGGAGGCCCAGCGCACCGTCGTGCTGGAGCATGGCCGTATTGCCCGGATAATAGATAATAAAAGTTAATTGTCATCAGCTGAAAACTGATAGCAATTAACTTTATGAATAAAGGGGATGTGTGGTATGAAAAAGATAGCCTGTCTGATCTTTGTTCTGGTACTGGTATTGGGGATTTTGTCCGGCTGCGGCAAAGCCGGCGCCGTTTCATATAAGGACGGCACTTACACGGGAAAAAGCGGCGAGGATGACAAAGGGGCCCACGGAGAAGTCACCATAACCATTTCAACCAACAAAATCACGGACTGCAAGTATGTTACTCTGCAAAGCGACGGAAGCATAAAAGATGAAAATTACGGCAAGGTAAACGGTGAAATCTCAAACCAGGACTATTACGACAAGGCCCAGCTGGCAGTAAAAGCCATGCAGCAGTATGCCCAGCAGCTTATTGAGGTTCAGGAGACCGGAGATGTGGAAGCCGTATCCGGAGCTACCATTGCCTACGGACAGTTTACAGAAGCGGTAAAGGACGCTCTGGCCAAAGCCAAAAAATAGACTACTGGACCTGTGCTTATATGAATCCGGTCCGGGTTGTGCGGGGTGGACAAAATAAGCTGGCTCTCACAGGAACATGACGGAAAAGCCGGTTGTATATTTGAAAGGAGTTGTATATATGGACAAAGTTACCTATGCAATGGAAAATTACATTAAGGCAATATACTACATATGTGCTCAGAATACAACTGCACGCATAAGTGAAATTGCAGCTAAAATGGGAGTCAGCAAAGCAAGCGCAAGCAAAGCCGTGTCAGTCCTGGAAAATAAAAATCTGGTGAACAGATCCCATGACAGGACTTTGTATCTGACGCCGGAAGGCATGTATTACGCCGCTTTGATATCTGACAGGCATGAAACGATCAAGACTTTTTTTAATGTGATTCTGAATGTAACTCCTACTATTGCCGATAAGGACGCCTGCAGCTTTGAACATTCCATAAGCATGGAATGCCTGCAGTCCATGAGCCGGTTTCTGGAAGAACATCAAAAAAGATATGAGGAGGCATGAGGCGTTTTCATTGTCCTTTTGGAGTGCTTTGAGCTGAATGGAGTTGAAAAAGCAACGGATTTCTGGTAAATTATACTATGATTTTAAATAGAAGCGCCCAACCGGCGCTTTTATTTGAAAAATGAGTTAGCATATGCTAACTAAAATAAGGAGGCTTTAATATGGATAATAAGCTGCATGTAAAAGATCTTATTAACATAGGTATCTTTACCGCTATCTATTTCGTGGTGTTTTTTGCCACCGGAATGATAGGCTATATTCCGGTTTTTATGCTGGCACTTCCGTTCCTCTGCCCGTTTGTGGCGGGTATTCCTTTCATGCTGTTTCTCACACGGGTGCAGAAATTTGGAATGGTGACAATTATGGGCACTATTTTAAGTCTTTTGATGATGCTGACGGGTCACCCATGGCCATGCCTCGTAACAGGCGTAATCTTCTCTCTGGCCGGGGATCTGATTTTAAAAGCGGGCGGTTACCGCAAATGGTCCCTGATCTGCACGGGCTATGCCGTATTCAGCCAATGGATCGTGGGACTGATGATCCCTCTGTTTTTTATGCGGAATACATATTTTGATTCCATCAGAAACGGCTATGGGGATACCTATGCGGACACTCTGATGGCAATTACGCCTGCCTGGGTTCTGGGCGTGCTTATAGTGCTTGCGGCTTTGGGAGCGGTTCTGGGGGCATACCTGGGCAAGGCCGCGCTGAAAAAACATTTCAGGAGAGCGGGGATCGTATGATGAATGCCGCTGTCCTGGAAAAAAGCGCATACACCCGTATCCGGCTGGATCCCCGTACAAAGCTGTTTATGCTTTTGGCCGTAAATATCGTTCTGGTGGGAGGAGGCTACAGCGGCATATCTGCTGTGATCCGGCCGGTCATGGCAGTGCTGCCCTTGCTGCTGCTCACTGCGGAACGGAAGTACGACAAAGCCCTGCTTTATTTTATCTTTACGGGGGCGGCGCTGTGGAGCGAGACATTTCTGGTGGGCAGGACTCACGGACTGCTGAACCTTTTTGTGGTTATCTACTCAGGATTGATTTCCCGTTTTGTTCCGGGTCTGGTCATGGGATATTATGTGGTCAGCACTACAAAAATCGCGGAATTTATTGCTGCCATGGAGCGTATGCACCTGCCGAGGTTTATTATCATACCGTTTTCAGTGATGCTCCGGTTTTTTCCCACGGTAAAAGAGGAAAATTCGGCCATTGGCGATGCCATGCGCATGCGCGGCATAAGGCCCGGAGGAAAAAAGACCGGAGCCTTGCTGGAATACAGACTGGTGCCCATGCTCATGTGCACTGTGAAAATAGGGGAGGAGCTTTCGGCGGCCGCGCTTACAAGAGGTCTGGGAAAGCCGGTCAGGCGGACCAATATCTGTCGTATAGGCTTTGAGGCCAGGGATATGCTTCTTCTCCTGGTCACGGCCGCGGCATTTCTGGTCTGGATCATTATATAAGGGCTTCCGTAAATACGGTTTTGGACGCGGTCAAATACGTTTTGTACTGCAGAAAGGTTTAATAATATTTCAATATGATCGAATTTAAACAAGTGTCCTTTTCATATGGAAACGGAAAAATGGATAATTGCCTGAGCAATATAGATCTTACCATAAATGACGGCGAATTTGTGCTGCTGTGCGGCGGATCCGGCTGCGGAAAAACCACTTTGACCCGGCTCATAAACGGTCTGATCCCCAATTATTATGAAGGTAATCTGGAAGGCAGAGTAACGGTGGAGGGACTGGATGTTTCCAGGGTTCCTTTATACGATATGGCCGGGATTGTGGGGTCTGTATTTCAAAATCCCAGAAGCCAGTTTTTTAATGTGGATACTACCGGAGAGCTGGCCTTTGGCTGCGAAAATATGGGACTGCCTGTTGAAGAAATCCACACGAGATTGGACCGTACTGTAAACGAGCTTGGCTTAAAGCATCTTCTAGAAAGAAATATTTTCGCCCTTTCGGGAGGTGAAAAGCAGAAAATAGCCTGCGGTTCTGTAGCAGCTCTGGAGCCCGGCATATATGTTCTGGACGAACCCTCTTCAAATCTCGACGCGCATGGCATTGAAGAGCTGCGCAGTCTTCTGGCCAGGTGGAAGGCCCAGGGCAGGACAATCGTTATTGCCGAGCACCGCCTCTACTATTTGCATAAACTGGCGGACCGCGTTATATACATGAAGGATGGGCAAATCGAAAGGCAGTACAGCGGAAAGGAATTTTCAGCCATGGGGACAATGGAGCTGGAAAGCATGGGACTGCGCGTTTTGTCCCTGGAAACCCTTCAAAAATCCACGGGTCTGCCGGTGGAAAACAAGGGTGTCATTAAGCTTTCCAATTTTTCTTTCTCATATACCAGACAGTTGAATACTCTGGATGTACAGGAAGTTGAAATTCCGGAAGGCGTTGCGGTAGCGGTCATAGGACAGAACGGGGCAGGAAAATCCACCTTTGCCCGGTGTATCTGCGGACTTGAGAAAAAATGCCGCGGCCAGGCGAAACTGAACAGTATGAGCCTTTCAAAAAAGTTGAGGCTGAAAGCCTGCTATATGGTCATGCAGGATGTAAACCACCAGCTGTTCACCGAAAGCGTGCTGGATGAAGTGCTGATATCCATGGAGCAGGAAAATCAGGAGCATGCGGAGAAAATACTTTCAGGGCTCGATTTATTGCAGTTGAAAGATGTTCATCCCATGTCCCTTTCGGGCGGACAGAAGCAGAGAGTGGCCATTGCTTCGGCAGTGGCCTCCGAAAGGCAGATAATTGTATTTGACGAGCCCACAAGCGGATTGGATCTGAAGCATATGCGGGAGGTGGCCATGAATCTCCGCCAATTGGTGGACATGGGCAAAAGTGTGTTTGTGATCACTCACGACCCTGAATTTATTCTCTCCTGCTGTACACATTTTCTTCAGATGGAAAAAGGGAAAATAGTTGAGAATAAACCTCTGGGTGAACATGGGACCGAAAGAATGCTGGGGTATTTTCTCAATATATCCGAAGGCGGGGAAGAACCGGCAGGAATGGGAGTAAAGGAGGTGCAGGCCGATGTCTCTGGATGAGTCGGTATGCCTGGGAGAAAATGTGTCCGTAGTTTGCAGGGAGAACGGCTGTGATGTTTATAGGCTTCAGGACAGCACCGGCGAAGGACTTATGACTTGCTACCCGGTATTTCCCGGAGTAGACCTGCTGTATCACGATTTTCACATTGACCGCTGTATGTCCTATTTCAAGCCCGGCGTCGATGTATTCTGCATAGACCACTGCAGGGAAGGGCGCCTGGAATGGGAGATGGACGACGGCACCTGCTCATATATGGAGGCGGGGGATTTGCAGATGAATTCCCGCACTTCCCATTCGAGAATGTTCCGTTTCCCACTCAGGCATTATCATGGCATCACTGTTTCATTTTGTGTAAAGGAGGCTTCCGCAACACTCCAGGGGGTGCTGGAAGGCTTCTCGGTGGATGTCAACATGCTGAGGGACAAATTCTGCGGCGGGAGCCGTCCTTTTATTATGAGGGCCGGAGCCAGCATAGAACATATTTTTTCCGAATTGTATACAGTTCCGGAGGATATACGTGATGTATATTTTAAAATAAAAGTATTGGAGCTGCTGATTTTTCTCAGTACTCTGATTGTTCCGCCCGGCGGCGGGGAACGGGCGTATTTTTATAAAACCCAGGTGGATAAGGTCAAGGCCATTATGGAATTGATTACCGGCAAACCGCAGCACCACTATACCCTGGAGGAGCTGTCGGCCAAATTCGATTTTCCCGTTACATCCATGAAAAATTGCTTCAAGGGCGTCTACGGCACTTCAATTTACGCCTATATGAAAGAATACAGGATGAATGCGGCGGCGGTTCAGCTGCGCCGGACCAGGGACAGCATAACCTCAATTGCCTCACAGATGGGCTATGATAATGCAAGCAAGTTTTCCGCGGCTTTCAGGTCGGTTATAGGAATGGCTCCGGCGGAATACCGGAAAACCATTGTCTGAATGGAGTGGCTGATATAGCTTTGGAGTAGTAGAAGGCTGTAAAAAATAATATTATGGGGATGGTCAGGCATACTGGTCATTCTTTTTATTTTACGGGAAATTTTTGTGCATATTCAGTACATTTAGTACGGGAAAATGCAAATGTTTCCTGTGCTGATTTGAGGAGGTTAAAATGAAAATCAAAGAACGGGGTACTTTTCATACTATTTACAATTTTGCCGGGGAATGCAAGGGGAAAATGCTGGCCTCCATCCTGTGTGCCGTTATAAGCGTCACAGGCGGGCTGATCCCATACTGGGGAGTTTACCATATAATACTGCTGTTTTTTGGTGAAACGAGAGCTGCAAAGGACGTTTTACCCTGGGCGGGCATTTGCGTGGGAGGCTATGTGATAAAATTTATATTTTATGGCATATCCACCACATTTTCGCATATATCGGCTTACCAGATCCTTGAAAGCATCCGCCTTGCAATAACAGACAGGCTTATGAAAGCGCCTCTGGGAACTGTTTTGTCCCATACGGCCGGAAAGCTTAAAAGCATTATCGTAGACAGAGTGGAAACCATTGAATTGCCTCTTGCCCACATGATACCGGAGGGCATTTCAAATCTCCTGCTGCCGGCTGCGGTTTTCATCTACATGCTTCTGATAGACTGGCGGATCGGACTGGCATCCTTGATTTGCATACCTTTGGGAGCTATTGTGTACGCGGTTATGATGAGAAACTACAATCAGCAATATGCAGCTTATATGGAGGCAAGCAATCATGTTAACAGCGTTATTGTGGAATATGTCGAAGGGATACAGGTCATAAAAGCCTTTAACCAGTCTTCCGGCTCCTATGAAAAATTTGCCGGCGCGGTGCATTCCTTTAAAGAGTTTACCCTGGCATGGTTTCGCAGTACATGGAAGCTGATGAATCTGGGAAATGCCATCCTGCCGTCAACATTGCTGGGAATCCTGCCTGTGGGGATTTTGCTGTATATTGACGGCAGTCTGAGCCCTGCGGAGCTGACCCTGTGTATAATCCTTTCGTTGAGCATTATAGCCCCGGTCACATGGTTCACAGTAGCCGTTAATGACTGGAAAGCCATTGAATACGCAATAAAGGATATAAATCAGCTGCTGGAGCTGCCTGAGCTTTCACAGCCCTCAGAGGCACCGGATACGGGTTCTTTTAAAAGCTTCGAGGTGGAGCTCAAGGGCGTCAGCTTTTCTTACAAGGAAGCCGATGGCGACATTCTCCACGGCATAGATCTGAAGCTGCCGGAGGGGAGTTTCACAGCACTGGTGGGACCGTCGGGCGGCGGAAAATCCACGGTGGCCAGATTGATAGCCCGCTTCTGGGATGTCAGGGAAGGCTCTGTTACCATCGGAGGCACTGATATACGCACAATTCCGTTATCCCGGCTTTCACAGTTGGTCAGCTTTGTTACGCAGGATAATTTTCTTTTTAACTGTTCCCTGCTGGATAATATAAGGTTGGGCCGCCCGTCAGCCAGTGATGATGAGGTGTATGCGGCAGCTGAAGCCGCTCAATGCGAGGAATTCATATCCGGACTGGAACACGGCTGGGAGACCCTGGCCGGTGAGGCGGGAGGCAAGCTTTCCGGCGGTGAGAGACAGAGGATAGCTATTGCCCGGGCCATACTGAAAAACGCGCCCATAATAATTCTGGATGAAGCCACGGCGTTTACAGATCCCGAAAATGAAAGCAAGCTTCAGCATTCCATTGCGGAGCTTGCAAAAGGGAAAACTCTGCTTGTCATAGCCCATAGGCTTTCAACCATCAGGAATGCCGACCAGATCGTTTTGATGGATCATGGGAAAATCGTCGCAAAGGGCACACAGGAAGAACTCCTGGCAAACAGCCAGCTTTACAGGGATATGTGGCAGGCCCACATAGGAGCCAGGACCTGGGCTGCAAACAGCGGTAAGAAAGGGGAGACGGTTCATGCTTAAAGTAATAAAACGTATTTTTGCCTGGTCCGGAGATAAAAAAAGCCGGTTGTACTGGGGCTTCTTATGGTCATTTCTAAACGCCATGTTCACAGCCATGCCCATAATGGGAGCTGCATACGCTTTAAACCTCATGCTTGAGGACCGGGCGGGCCGTATGACGCTGTCTCCGGTCTGGGCATTGTATATGCTCGCTTTTATGATGCTGATGATCCTGGGCAGATTCCTGTTTTCGTATCTGCGCGCAGTCTTTCAGGACAGTGTCGGCTTTGAGGTAACTGCGGAGGAGCGCATGAGAATCGGAGATATTCTTAAAAGGGTCTCTCTCGGTTTTTTTGACAGAAACAGTATAGGCGGACTTGTGGGCTCGGTGACCACGGATCTCTCCTTTGTTGAGATGTTCGCCATGAAAATGGTGGACACTGTAATAGGAGGTTATGTCAGTTCTTTGGTCATGGTGCTATGCCTGGCATTTTACAGCTGGCAGGCCGTTGTTGTTTCAGTTCTGGGGATCCTCCTGTCGGCCCTTGCGCTTCATCTGATGGAATGGTTCAGCCACCGGAATGCTCCGATCCACCAGAAGGCTCAAAATGACATAATCGCCTCCACCCTGGAATATGTAAGAGGTATTCCCGTGGTCAAAGCCTATGGGCAGGAAGGGGCTTCCACCGACAGTATACGCAAGGACTATCAGAAACACAGAAAAATCAATGTAAAGATCGAAAAAAATTATGTTCCCTGCAATTGTCTGCATCTTTTTTCCTTAAAGCTGGCTTCGACTGCTATCGCCGCCATATCTGCTGTTTTAGCCATGTCCGGAGTTCTGTCTCTGCCGGTGTTTCTGATGCTGGCAATATTTTCTTTTGTTATTTTCGGACATGTGGAGCAGATAAACAACGCTACACATGTACTTCAGGTCATAGGCCCAACCCTGGATAAGCTGGATAAAATCAAGCAGGCAGAATTCATTGACAATGACGGAAAAGACATGGATTTAAAGGATTTTACCGTGGAAATGAAAGACGTAAGGTTTTCATATGACAAACGGCCTGTGCTGGACGGTGTAACCTTTACAATACCGCAAAACAGCACCACAGCCATAGTGGGACCCTCTGGCAGCGGCAAGACCACGATCTGCAGCCTTATTGCCAGATTCTATGACGTTGATTCCGGAAGTATTTCAGTGGGGGGCACAGATATACGCAAACTTAGCTGTGACAGCCTTTTAAAGAATATCAGCATGGTATTTCAGAATGTATATCTTTTCCATGATACAATCCTGAACAATATTAAATTCGGAAAGCCGGATGCCGCAATGGAAGAAATTATAGAAGCTGCAAAACAGGCAAGATGTCATGACTTTATATCAGCATTACCTGAAGGATATGACACCGTTGTAGGAGAAGGCGGTTCCACTCTTTCAGGCGGGGAAAAACAGCGCATATCAATTGCCCGGGCCATACTGAAAAACGCGCCCATCATCATTCTGGACGAGGCAACCGCAAGTGTGGACCCTGAAAACGAACATTTCCTACAGGCGGCCATAAGCGCCTTGACCCGCGGCAAAACCATTATTGTCATTGCACACAGACTGGCCACAATTGAAAATGCGGATCAGATTCTGGTGCTGGACGGGGGACGGATTGTTCAGAAAGGCACCCATGAACAGCTTGCGGCGGAGGAAGGCATTTACAGGCGCTTTGTTTCCATCCGTGAAAAGGCCGAGGGCTGGAGTTTTGTGTAAAACTGACGATATATATAATAAATTTTGCAGCTTTATATATAGGATATAAATTCTGAAATTAACAAAGGGCAAAAGATAAAAAAGCATAGAGGGCAAATAAGCTTCCGGAACAAAAGAGCATCCCAAATGTCAGACAAAATCTACTTACATTTGGAGGTGTTTTTTTGTGCGGACAATTCAAGGCTATTTTAACAAAAAAATTAGTGCAATACTAACCTCACGAAACACGAATTAAGGGGATGCGGACATAATCCTGGACCAAGTATAAACATAGGAGGAAGAAAATGTATTCATACCCAGACCGCATCCGTGCCATTAAGTTCTATATGAAGTGTGGATTTAACGCTGCTTATACTGTCA
>JAEWSZ010000138.1 GCA_023397905.1 Bacillota bacterium
TCTCTAGGATATCTTGAATCAGCAACTACAACTCTGTAAAAAGGATTCTTCTTAGCGCCTATTCTTTTTAAACGTATCTTGACTGCCATTATTTTCACCTCCTTTAAAGGATTATGCCATTATTAAAATTATTAAGTCAATTACTATCCGCCTGAAAGCGAAGGTCTTAACCGTAATTGAGTTTATAAATACTCCTGATCAGAAAGGCATTTTAAACTTGCCCAAACCGCCTTTTTTACCGTGCTTGCCCATATCGCTCATCATTTTCATCAGCTTCTTCATTTCTTCAAACTGTTTCAGGAGCTGGTTCACTTCCTGGATGGTGGTACCGCTTCCCGCAGCTATTCTTTTTCTGCGGCCGGCATTCAATATTGAGGGGTCAACTCTTTCCTTCTTTGTCATTGACTTGATGATGGCTTCCGTCCGGGCCATTTTCTTTTCGTCAACATCTACATTTTTCAGAGCCTTGGCGTCAACTCCGGGCATCATTCCCAGTATATCCCCCAGGGGACCCATCTTCTTCATCTGCTGCATCTGATCCAGGAGATCCTCCATGGTAAACTGCATGGTGCGCATTTTCTTTTCCAGCTCTATGGCATTTTTCTCATCATAGGCTTCCTGGGCCTTTTCAATAAGGCTCAGGACATCTCCCATTCCAAGGATTCTGGACGCCATTCTATCCGGGAAAAAGGGCTCGATATCGCTGAGCTTTTCACCTATGCACGCAAACTTTATGGGCTTTCCGGTAACAGCCTTGACTGAAAGGGCGGCTCCGCCTCTGGTATCGCCGTCCAGCTTGGTGAGTACGACACCGTCTACCCCCAGCTTCTGGTTAAAGCTTTCAGAAACGTTGACCGCATCCTGTCCGGTCATGGAGTCAACCACAAGCAGTATCTCATGGGGATTGACTTCCTTTTTTATATTGAGCAGCTCATCCATCAGCTCTTCATTGATATGAAGACGTCCGGCTGTATCCAATATGACCAGATCATGCTGCTTCATGTTTGCAAATTTAACCGCTTCCTTTGCGATCTCAACGGGATTGAGGTTGTTTTCCAGTGTGAACACCGGAATATTGAGCTGGCCGCCCACAACCTGCAGCTGTTTTATTGCGGCCGGCCTGTATACGTCGCAGGCAACCAGCAGAGGAGACTTTCCCTGCTTTCTCAGCAAGCTGCCCAGCTTCCCGGCCGTGGTGGTTTTACCTGCGCCCTGGAGCCCCACCAGCATAAATACCGTGGGCGGCTTTGAGGCAAACGTGACTTTGCTCTGTTCCCTGCCCAGAAGCTCTATGAGCTCTTCATGGACTATTTTGACCACCTGCTGGCCCGGAGTAAGGCTTTCCAGCACATCCTGGCCCACGCATCTTTCGGACACCTTATTTATAAAATCTTTAACAACTTTAAAATTAACATCGGCCTCAAGCAGTGCGAGCTTTATATCTCTCATCATATCCTTCACATCTTTTTCGGATACCCTGCCCTGGCCGCGGATTTTTTTCATTGTTTCTTGGAGCTTTTCTGACAAACCCTCAAAAACCGACATTCGCAAACCTCCAATCCGCTCATCTGCAACGGCTTAAAAAAAATCAGCCATTGCCTCCTATATGCTGTTTACAAGCTCGGCGACCTCACGCATAACATCCTCTACAACTTTCCGGTTATGCGGGCCGAGCCCGTCAAATTCCAATTTTTCAAGCAGCTTCTGCACCTGCTCCGCCTTTTGCTTCTGCTGCAAAAATTTGCTCAGCAGGCCAAGCTTGCTTTCATATTCATTTAATATTGCACTGCCGCGCTTTTCGTTGTCATAAACGGCCTGGCGGCTTATATTCAGCTGCTCGGCTATTTCGGTCAGCGTGTAGTCATTGTTGAAGTGCAGGTCCAATATTTCATATTGCCTGTCCGTCAGCAGCTGGCCGTAAAAATCCATCAGCAGAGATATTTCATACACTTTATCCATAAAAACTCCACTTATAAAAAGTACGGTACGGTAAACAGTGTTTGCCGTCAATGATATTGATACCTACCGCTTTTTGTAAGTTATTTTTTACATTACAACTCATTTTAAAACAATGCAAAGAAGTTGTCAAGTATTTTTACTTGACAACTTCTCAATGTATAAGTCAATTACTATGGGCTCACCGTAATTGACTTTTGTAATATAACTCAATAATATCTTGCTCCGATTTTGATAAGTCAACCAGATTAAAAACTATTTTCCCTAAATTCCCTATTACCTGACCAGTTATCTGTTGTGAGAGTTTTTATAAACATACGATTAATCTCCTTCATTCTGGTCCGCAATATTATTGCAGCTTCACATATCTGGTCTAATATGGTATATTTGCAAATAAAGGGAGGTGTTTAAAATCAGAATTTTTTATTTGCTTTCACCTATAATTATTTGCTTTATTTTGCTGGTGCTTGCCATATTTTCAGGCTTCAAAATCTATCAGTACTTTTACAAAAAAAGTATTAAGAGATGACCCGGCAACCGGTCACTCAAAATCACAATATTTTATTGGAAACAGCTAAAGTCATTTAGCCCTGTTTCTCACATAAATATGCTTGATTTTGGAGTTGTTGGTGTCACGCTCTTCTATTTCAAACTCCTTCAGCTTTCTGATAAGATGTGTCAGCTTATAAAATCCGAAATTTCTGGGGTCAAAGTCAGGCTGCTTTTTGATAATCAAATTGCCCACGTCGCCCAGGAAAGCCCAGCCGTTTTCATCCTCCACATCGTGTATTGAAACTGAAATGAGATTTATTATATCCTTGTCCAGAGATACCGCGTTGCACTTTTGTTCCTTTTCAGCCGTATCATACTTTTTGACGCCATTTTCATATGTATTGGCGTTTTGAGCTGAGGCGGCGCTGATTATTTCCATATATATGAATTTGTCACATGCGGCAATAAAGGGGTTGGGAGTCTTTCGCTCACCGATGCCGAATACTTTTTTGCCCGCTTCCCGCAGTCTTGTAACAAGTCTTGTAAAGTCGCTGTCGCTTGAAATGATACAGAAGCCTTCAACCTTGTCCGAATACAATATATCCATGGCGTCTATTATCATGGCCGAATCGGAGGAATTTTTGCCGGTTGTATAGCTGTATTGCTGTATGGGGGTGATCGCATTTTCAAGAAGCACGTTTTTCCATCCTGAAATGGCCGGCTTGGTCCAATCGGCGTATATACGCTTTATTGTGGGCGTACCGTATTTGGCAATTTCCTCCATAACACCTTTTATATTGCTGAAAGGAACATTTTCAGCATCAATAAGCACTGCAAGCCTCATTTCATTTGAGTCCATTTTTGTATTATACTCCTTTCGGTTTCCGTCACAGGCTTTCTTTTGTAAATTGATATGCCGCCGGAAACATTGTCCCAAATGTTAACATTTGAGTACTATTATTATAACACTCTTTGGTTTTATTTCCTACTGGCTTAATTTTGAAGCGCATCCTCGCTTTTGAATTCCTTGGTGAGCTTTTTGATCCAGTCGTATCTGTTGACCTTTACCACCGCCACGGCACATTTCAGTATCTGGTCGCTTTTCAGGCACAGAAAGACCACCCACATGGGAGCTTTTATTACAAAGGCCGCCAGACAGGACAGGGGTATTACAATGATCCACACAAAAATGAGATCATTTATCAGAACGAAATGCGTTGCTCCTCCCGCCCTCACGATTCCTGTCAAGGTCGACATCTGGTATGATGTGCCCACCACAGTGATGGAAAGCACAAGCATTAGTGTCCGCGCTATATCAAGGGTTTCATCCGATACCTGGTACAGCAGCAGTACATAATCCTTTACAAAGAACAGGAGTACTCCGGTACACAGGCCTATGATCAGAAAAACAACCTGCAGTTTTTGGGAATATCTTTTTACTTTATTTAGATCCCCTTCTCCCACCGTATTTCCTATGATTATGGCGGAAGCGTTAGCCGTGCCGTACACACCCACGCTTATCATGGAGAAAACCGTATTGGCTATACTCACGGCCGCTATGGAGGCTGTTCCCAGCCTGCCCACTATTCCGCCCTGGACCGATAGATTCACACCCCATAAAATATCGCCCAGTATGACCGGAAAACCGTACCTGAAAAAATCCTTCATGAGTGCGGAATTATTGCCGATCAGATCTTTCAGACGCAAGAACAGCTTTTTGTCTATGAATTTTATGTATGAAAGCACAATGATGAATTCTATGAGCCTGGCAGACAGTGTGGCCACTGCGGAGCCTCTTATTCCCAACGCAGGCGCTCCGAGATTTCCGAATATGAACACCCAGTTCAAAAATATATTTACTATAAATGTGGATATGGATATGTAGAGGCCTATCTTCACAACGCCTATGCAGCGCAGTGCCGCAATCAGCACATTGCTTACGCAGAAAAAGAAATAGGTAAAGCATATTATCCTGGCATATTTGACGGCCTCTGCAACTACATTTCCTTCATTGGAATACAGGCCGAGTATCTGTTCCGGGAAAAAGAAAACCGCGATCCACAAAAGCACGGAACAGGCTATGACAATTTTCAATGCGATGCCGATGATATTTTTGACGCTCTTCCCGTCTCCCTTGCCCCAGTATTGGGCCGCCAGCACAATGAGAGCGGACCCGAAGCCGGTGACAATCATCTGAAGTATGACCTGTATCTGGTTGCAAAGATAGACGCCTGATATTGAAAGCTCTCCCAGCGAGCCCACCATTATATTGTCCACCAGGCCCACGGAAAATGTGATTATATTCTGCAGCGCAATTGGCACAGCCAGTGTAAACAAACGTTTATAAAAAGATTTATCCGACATAATTAGATGTATACCTTTCAAGTGCACTAATGAATACTGCTTTCAGCCTATAGTAATTGACTTATTAAGTTTTACGCACCTTTTAAAGTATGTATCAGATGCTATATGTTGTCAATAAATAAATGCCCAAAAGCATTTAATGCAAAAATAAAAAAAGCAATATATGAGAAAATCCCAATTGTGACGGGTTTCGCGAAACCGTCACAGGAAAAATCCACACATATCGCTCTTATTATGGATTCTATTGTCACGGCTGTTTTACGGCAGCCGTATTTTAAAATACAAATTCATATACGGAGGGAATTATGGCGTAATAAGCACCTTGATGCTTTCCTTACCGGAAATTACGGTTTCCAATCCCTTTCCGTAGTCCTCCAGGCTGAACTTGTGGGATACCAGCTCCTTTACTTTTACGATGCCGGATTCCAGAGCATTTATAGCCCTGTCAAAGCAGTGTGTCTGGGCAAAGGAGCCTATGATTTTATACTCATTTGAAAAAATTTCATATGGGCTTACGGTTATTCTGTCGGTTTCATTGCAAACGCCGTAAATGACGATTTTAGAACCCTTTTTCGCATATTTGAAACAGGTTTCAGTTATTCTGGGAGAACCTGTGGCATCGATGATTATGTCATAGCCCTTTGGACATAATTCCCGGATCTGTTTTTCCCCTTTGCTGTCGTCGTTTCTGTCAATGCACACGGTGTCGTTGATCCCGTACTTGTTCAATATATCCAGCTTAAACTGTGACGGCGCGGCAACCACGACTTTTCCGGCCCCTCCGTACTTCAGCAGCTGGGCCAGGATTATTCCCGTGGGACCGGCTCCGAACATGAGCACATTGTCTCCGTTCTGAACGTCTATCATGTCCATACCGTGCACCGCACAGGCTGTAGGCTCTGTAAACGAAGCTTCTTCAAAGCTGAGACTGTCCTTGATCCTGAATACCTTGTCCTGGTTTACAAGCACATATTCGGCAAACCCGCCGGGGCCCGTGCAGCCCAGAGAATAAAAGTTTTCGCAGTACAAGGGCTGATTTCTCCTGCAATAATAGCATTCGCCGCATAAGACCGTATTATCCGCCACCACCCTGTCTCCCGGTTTAAAGGCTGTTACTCCGGTACCAACAGTTTCAATGAATCCGGTAAATTCGTGCCCGTTGGTGAGCGGAAACTGTGATATAAACTGGCCGTTGTGGATGTGTACGTCGGTTTTGCATATTCCGCAGGCCTTTACCCTGATCAATACCTGTTTTTCTCCGCATACGGGGGTAGTGACCTCTCTTACGCTGAATTTCTTTGGCTCTTCATAAACGACTGCCTTCATATGAGCATTTCCTCCTTCAGAATTGTCTGTAATGATTGTGTATAATATTATTTTAATATTTAAAAGTATTTTATAAAAGATGTTTTTAAATTATTTTTTATTTTCCGGCTCAAAATGACTTGTAAAAATAACTCCTTTCCGGCAAACATTCATTATTGCAGTAAGATGTCCCGTGTGTTATCATAAAGTCAATTACCATTTTCTTTATGGAAAATATCCATTTTGAGAGGATGGTAATTGGTTTAAAAGCTGACATTCACAAAGTCTTTAAGCTGTTTATGCCCATACGCAGACGGGCTTTGGAAGTCAGACAGTGTTTCACATATTTTATATTTTATACGACTTATATCCATAGAACGCGCTTTGCGGTTCATAGAACCTGTGAATGCCGTTCGCTGCTGGAATAAGAACGGAGGTAAAGATGAATAAAATTTTTAAGAACCCAAGGTATTTAACTTTTCTTGGCCTGATGCTGGGGCTCACGGTTATCCTGGACTCCACACCTTTAGGGGCAATCCCCTTAGGTCCTGTCAGCGCAACCATCACACACATTCCTACAATAATCACAGGTATTATTTTAGGCCCCGTGGCCGGAATCATTTCTGGAACCTTTCTGGGACTGGTTTCACTGATCCATGCCGCCACAAGGCCGGCCTCGCTTCTGGATCCGCTTTTTATCAATCCGCTTGTATCGGTTCTTCCCAGAATGTTCATAGGCTTTGTTTCATATTATGTATTTGCGTTTTTCAGCCGGATCATCAGGGAAAGACATGTCAAACAGACTGTCAGTACATTTATAGGAGGTATGGCGGGAAGCCTGACCAATACCGGCCTGGTATTTTTAATGCTCTATCTGGTATATGCACAGGAAGTGGCTCAAAGAATGGGTGTGGCATTTAAGGTTATTTTGATTTCGGTATTTACAACAAATGCAATTGCGGAAGCCATAGTATCGGGAATCCTGACGCTGGTCATATCTACCGCTTATTTCAGATATATTGCCGGCAGAAACGGTTCCGCAAAACTATAAATGCTGCGTAATTGATATTATTTATATTATGGGCAGTAATAAATTCAGTAATTAATAATAAAGAGGTTTTTATGGGTAAAATTATTGGAATAGATATCGGTGGAAGTACTACAAAAATTGTTGGTTTTGATGATAAAACTATGATAAGCCCCCTGCTGGTCCGGGCCAATGATCCTATCGCTTCGGTGTACGGCGCTTTTGGTAAATTTCTGAATACTCATTCCTTGAAGATCGATGATATTGAAAGAATCATGATAACCGGCGTCGGCTCTTCTTTTATAAACAGCAGGCTTTTCGGGATACCCACCGGAAAAGTGGATGAATTTATGGCAATCGGTATGGGCGGGCTTTTTCTCAGCAATCTGAAAAAAGCCATCATAGTCAGTATGGGCACAGGTACGGCGCTGGTTAAGGCCGAAAATAACACAGCCGTCCATCTTGGCGGCACAGGCGTCGGAGGAGGCACGTTATTGGGTCTGTCAAACAGAATGCTGAACGTACGCCACTTCGACGAGCTTATAGAGGCTGCCGGCGGAGGCGATCTTTCAAATGTAGACCTGACCATCGGTGATATTTCAAAAGAAGAAATGGAAACACTGCCCAGTGAAACCACCGCTTCAAACTTTGGAAAAATAAGCGATCTGGTCACCAAGGCTGATCTGGCCATGGGGATCATAAATCTTGTCTTCCAGACCATAGGCATGATCGCGGTATTTAATACAAGAATAGATAAAATCAAGGATGTGGTTCTGACCGGAAATCTGACCAACGTCCCACAGTCGGAATATATATTCAATCAGCTTAGCAAGCTCTACGACGTGAACTTCCAGACACCATTGAACGCCGAGTATGCGACTGCGGTAGGCGCCGCGATCTGCTTTACCGAGAATGTGAGCTTCAAGGAAGTATAATCAGCATAAAAAGTGTTTTAATTCAGTCAAAAAGAGCAACGGCAAAATAGATAATTCAATTTTGCCGTTGCTCTTTTTTTTGTTACTCTATAACCCGGCCAATACCGGTTCGTCCGACCTTCTGGTTAAATTCAGATCGATGATGCGCTGGTTTTCGGAGCCCTTGAATTTCAGAAGCAGATTGCGCTGTTCCATGACAAAAGGTCCGTCAATCAAAAGATCCGTGTTGTCCAGAAGCTTTTTTATGCCGTCATTGCCCGCGGACAGCTCCATAAGCTGCTCATAGGTATAGCCTGTATAAGTTATCACATTTAAGCCCGCTTTTTTCACTTCTGCGGCCAGCTCCGCAAATTCCGCCGGCTGCTCAAAGGGATCTCCTCCGCTTAAGGTTATCCCGTCCAAGAGAGAATTTTTTTTAATTCCGGATAAAATTTCATCGATATCCTTCAATTCACCGCCGTCAAAGGAATGGGTATGGGGATTGTGGCAGCCCTTGCACCTGTGCTTGCAGCCCTGGGCGAAAACCACCATTCTTATGCCCGGTCCGTCAACAATGGACTCATTTATGATACCCGCAATTCTGACCTTTACACCCATCCGCAAACCTCCTATCTGCATAACTACGCTAAAGCCATCAATATACTGCGATACGGCACTAAAACTATAGCAGCACTTGGTTGAATAGCATCGAATACTTTAATAACAGCATTGAATACTGTAATACAGAACCAATACTTAACTATGGCACTATATATTCGAATACTTTAATATAACACTAATACTCTACAGCATAATACTCTAATATAGCACTAATACTCTAATATAGCACTAATACTCTACTACAGCACTAATACTCTACTACAGCACTAAAAAAACTGAATAATGATGCAATCGCATCATTATTCAGTTTTTGCCCCAGACTTTACATGTGTTTTACTCTGTCACGCACCTCGGCCTGCTTGGCGTCGTTAAAGCGCTCCAGCGTTCCCACCAGATAACCTGTGATACGCCTGATCCGCTCGAAATGCCTGTCCCCTTCTTCTCTGCCGCATCTCGGGCAGGTATCTCCTATGATCCCGGTATAGCCGCAGACAGGATCCCGGTCTACGGGATGGTTGACAGAACCGTAACCGATTCCAGACTCTTTCATCGCCCTTATTATTTTTTCAAAGGCGTCCAGATTGTTGAGCGGGTCTCCGTCAACCTCCACATAGGTTATGTGGCCCGCATTTGTCATTTCATGATAAGGGGCTTCTATATTTATCTTGTCTATGGCGTTTATCTGGTGGTAGACCGGAACATGGAAGCTGTTGGTGTAATATTCCCTGTCGGTCACCCCTTCAATTTCACCGAAAAGCTTTTTATCGTATTTTACAAAACGACCGGAAGTGCCTTCTGCCGGAGTGGCGATCAAGGTAAAGTTCAAATTGTATTTTTTGCTGGCTTCATCCATCCTTTTTCTCATATAGCCTATGATTTCAAGTCCCAGGTTCTGGGCCTGCTCCGACTCACCGTGATGCTTTCCTATAAGGGATTTCAGGCATTCGGCCAGACCTATGAAGCCCATGGTCAGTGTGCCGTGCTTCAATACTTCTCCCACTTCATCATTCCAGTCCAGCTTCTCCGAGTCAATCCAGACTCCCTGGCCCATCAGGAAAGGATAATTCTTGACCTTTTTCTTAGCCTGAATCAAAAATCTTTCATATAACTGATCTATGACCAGATCAATTTTCTTATCCAATTCTTCAAAGAATATATTTAAATTTTTATTACTTCTCAATGCGATTCTCGGAAGATTTACAGTGGTGAAGCTCAAATTCCCGCGTCCGAAAATAGTCTCTCTGGAAGGATCGTAGGTGTTGCCTATAACTCTTGTGCGGCAGCCCATATACGCTATTTCTGTATCAGGATTGCCCTCTTTGTAATATTTCAGATTATAGGGCGCGTCTATGAAAGAGAAATTTGGGAACAGTCTCTTTGCGCTGACGCGGCAGGCAAGCTTGAACAGATCATAGTTCGTATCCCCCTGCTTATAGTTGACGCCGTCCTTTACCTTGAAAATGTGTATGGGAAAAATAGGCGTCTCACCGTTGCCAAGCCCCGCTTCAGTGGCCAGCAAAAGATTTTTAACAACCAGCCTGCCCTCCGGAGAGGTATCGGTCCCATAGTTTATGGAACTGAAAGGAGTCTGAGCGCCGGCACGGCTGTGCATGGTATTCAGATTGTGCACAAAAGCCTCCATGGCCTGGAAGGTAATCCTGTCGGTTTCGGCTTCGCTCTTCTTGACTGCAAAGGCCTGGGCCCTATCCAGGAGTTCCTCATCCGCAACATATTCCAGCAGGTATTTTTTTTCCGCCTTGATATATGGGTCCATTCTATTTAATAGAGGATTGAGATTGTGTTCTTTTGAAACCAGCTCGCAAATGGAATTTATTTCTTCTCCCAGATCCTTGTCCAGAAGTAACTCCAGGGATTTGCGGAGATTTTGCCTGTAGCCCTTTTCAAAGGTCTTTGCCACACCGAGAGCCATTCCGTAATCAAAATTCGGAATGCTCTGCCCTCCGTGCTGATCATTCTGGTTTGACTGAATGGCTATGCAGGCAAGAGCGGAATAGCTGGTTATGTCATTGGGTTCCCTGAGATAACCATGTCCTGTGCTGAAGCCGTCTCTGAACAGCTTTACTATATCTATCTGGCAGCAGGTAGTTGTCAGGGTTAAAAAGTCGAGATCATGAATATGTATATCGGCTTCGTTGTGGGCTTTGGCATGCTCAGGCTTTAAAACATACATTTCGTAAAACTGTTTTGCCCCTTCAGACCCGTACTTAAGCATGGTGCCCATAGCCGTATCACTGTCTATATTTGCGTTTTCACGTTTTAAATCGTTGTCTTTGGCATCCTTGAAGGTCAGCTCCTCGAAAACCTTCATCAGACGGGTGTTCATCTCACGGACCTTAGTTCTTTCAGCTCTGTACAGGATAAATTCCTTAGCGGTTCTGGCATGGCCGGTCTCTATAAGCACAGTTTCAACCGCATCCTGGATTTCTTCCACATCCGGAACTCTTTTATCCATGGATTCTTCAATGAAATTCACCACTTTTTCAGCCAGCATCATGGCCGTATTGTAATCTTTTCCGCCTGTGGCGCTGGCCGCTTTGAACACCGCGTTAGCGATCTTTTCAATGTTAAAAGGCACTTCTCTTCCATCGCGCTTTCTGATCTTGGTTATCATTTGTAACTTGCCACCCCTCCAATAAAATTACATAGCATTTCATCATAAAAGCAAAATAATTGAGCAGACTGCAACTGCTCATCGTTGAACATATCCTGTTCATCTCTATCATTCAATATATTGTGTAATAATATTATCACCATCAATATATAGTGTCAACGTTCAATTATTTCTGTCTTTTCGGAAAAAGAAAGGTTATTTTTGGATTTTTCTCTATTTTTCTTTATAAACTATAATTTTTTGATGATTTTCAAATATCATAGGACCTTTTGAGAGGAATATTCAATTTAATCTGGGAAAAATTCTACCGGATATTAAAAAGAAATAATCAAAAAATAAAGTAAGGACAGCCTCTAAAACGGGCACTGTACCTGAATTACCATTTTTAAGGAAAGGTCGTGACGGTTAATGCAATTCAGATCTCATAACAACCGCAGTATCGAGTGCAGTATTTACAACTGCGCCAATCACAGTAAAAATGACAATTTCTGCGCACTGAACAAGATTCAGGTAGGTACTCACGAATCGGAACCTAAAGAAATAGAGTGCACAGATTGCCAGTCATATGAAAGAAAGCCGGAATAACTTCCATGGCAGGGGGCCGTTGCAAAATTGAATTAATTTTTGCAGCGGCTCCTTCTTTGCTGTCTGCAAAATGTAAAATGCGGCTTCCGAAGGGCCCTCAAGCGCTCATTGCTTAATCAAACAAGGGACAGTGCCGGAGTACGGCACATGCCCCTTGTTTGATGACATATAATGGATTATTTTTTTGCATCCAGGAAAGCTTTTACCTGGTTGTTGGCTTCTGCTACAACTTTATCGATTCCATTGGCCTTCAATTTGCTGATAAATTCCGGCAAATAAGTTGAAGGATCAACCGCTCCCGCGTTCATAGCATCGGCATATTGTTTTGAAACATTTGCAAGCGCCGCCATTTCATTCTTTACAGGTTCCTGGTCAAATGACCATCCAAGCAGCGGTACAGGTTTTGCAGATTCGTTGAACTTATCAAACAACTCCCATAGGTTTGCCGGTTCATCAGTTGTAACAGGAAGATTGGAAAGTTTTCCCATACCTGCTCTCCAGGGGGTATATTCTTTTCTCTTATCCTGGTTGAATTTAATACGTCCGTCACTTTCAGTAGTGTAGTGAACACCTTCAATTCCGTACTCAAGCAATGTGAACAGCTTAGGATCTGTATTTACAAGATTCAGAAGCATAAGTGCACGTTCTGGGTTTGCCGATGAGGTAGAAATTGCCTGCATTGCACCACGGGCAGATGTGGATGAAATAATACCTGACTGGACAGGCTTATATACTACATCTATTTTACGTGCCGGACCAGTTACAAATTCATATCCTGGTGAATAGCTCTGCGTACCCACTACATATCTTCCTGAATTCTGAGCTGCCACACCGCAGGTTGAGGCAGTCTGGGCATATGCCATTTCAGGATTTATATAGCCCTTCTGATAATATTCACGTACTTTTTCAGCATATTTCTTATAGCCTTCTCTTTCATATCTGCACACAATTTCAGTTCCTGATTTGCTGGGATCTACAGGGTCAAACTCGTATGAAAGTAAACCAACGGCGTCAACGTAATCGTTGCTGTTGACAAATCTTTCGATAACCGCCGGCTCAAGATTTAAAGGATAAAATTCCTTGCCTTCTCCCTGCTTTATTTTCTCAAATATAGGGCCGAAATCATAGAAATCCTTTATATCATCAGGTGTATAACCATATTTTTTAAGTATTGTACCATTTATATCCCAGGTGTACTGTTGAGCTATTTCCTTTTCTGTAGGTATAGCGTAAATACCCATGCCGTCAGCACCTTCAGTCATTGCTCCGTCTGCGAGCACAGGATTGATTTTTTCAAATAATTGAGGAGCATATTTCTCAAGAAGGTTGTTATCCGGGTTGTCAAGACGTAAGTATGAACCTTTTTTTGCACCGGCAGCGTATTCATTATTTGGGCTCCAGGAACTTGTAAAATAAATGTCGGTGGTATCTCCGCCGTTAATGGCAAGCTGCACTCTGTCGTCAAAATCCTGCCATGTGCACCATATCATTTCCAGCTTGGCATTGATTTTATCCTTCAGATATGCGTTGACCTGTTCCATGACATCTTTGTCATTGGTGACCTGATTTCCCTCATACATCCATTTCAAAGTAACTTCTTTGGAAATGTCAGGTGTGGAAGCATTACTTTCAGCCGTGCTACCGCCTTCTTTGCCGGAGCTGCCAGCCGTACCGTCCGAAGCTTTACCGCAAGCGACCATCAAAGTAACCGACATGCAAACAGCTAAGGTAAGTGCAACTATTCTTTTAATTTTTCCTTTCATTTTTTACTCCTCCATTTTGTATTTTTGTGACGTCGACCACAAATTATTTGGATTATATGTAATGGAACCGCCGGATTCAGCAGGTTCCTAAACCAAACCAAAACTCAGTGTACAATTTATTGAAATCATCCTTTAACGGCACCAATAGTGAGGCCGGAAATTATATATTTCTGAAAGAACGGATAGGCGAAAGCAATTGGAATTACAATAATTACCACCATCGCCATACGCAGACTGTCCTTCGGAAGCTGGCCCGCTATTTTAACCGCTTCAGCGCCGATTTTTGAACTGTTGTTAGCGAGAAACTCCACCTGCTGCTGCATTCTCATAAGCAAATACTGCAAAGGAATATATTTGGGTGAGTTGGTATACAGCAAGGCGGTAAACCATTCATTCCAGTAAGAAAGCATAGTTAAAAGACTGATGGTGGCAATGCCCGGCTTTGAAATAGGAACAACTATCTGGAACAGTGTACGGTACTCTCCGCTGCCGTCAATGGCGGCGGATTCTATCAAGGCCTCAGGTACCGAACTCTGGAAGAATGTACGCATTATTATTATTATAAAAGGGCTCAACAGCAAGGGAACTATCAATGCGGCATAATTATCATAAAGACCAAGCATGTTTTTACTGACCATGTACGTGGGTGTCAGCCCTCCGCTGAATATCATGGTGAAAAAGCTGAAAAATGTAAAAAATGTACGGTATTTAAAGTCCTTGCGGAATAATGCATAAGAATACAGGATACACATCAGTACGCTAATCCCTGTTCCTACCAGCGTAATAAAAATACTGTTGAAAAAGGAACGCCATAGCTGGTCGCCCAATTCGAACATATAATTATATGCTTGCAGTGACCATGCTTTTGGTATAAAAGAATACCCGATTTGTTTTAAACTCTCATCAGATGAAAATGAAATGATAATAACAAAAATGTAAGGTATTACACATATAGCCGAAAAAAGGCCAATTATAATATGAAAAATAATTTCGGTCGGTTTGCTGACACTACCCAACCGTGAAAAGCGGGATGTCTTTGTATTAACAATTTTCTCCATTTTAATCCTCCTAAAAAAGACTGCTGTCGGAATCTATTCTCTTGACTATTGAGTTGGTTACCATAATACATATGAAGCCTATTACGTTCTGGAAGAGACCGGCAGCGGAACTCATACCGATATCACCCGTAAACATGAGAGCCCTGTATACATATGTATCTACAACCTGTGTTGTTGGGATCAGCGGTCCTGAGTTCATTGGAACAGAATAAAACAGTCCGAAGTCGGAATTAAAAATACGTCCCACATTCAAAATCAGCAGTATGGCAATTATAGTTCTAAGATGCGGGAGTGTAACATATCTGATTTCCTGCCACTTATTTACACCGTCAATACGCGCCGCCTCATACTGGGAGGCATCTATGCCGGAAATAGCGGCAAGATACAGTATACAGGAATAGCCTATGTTCTTCCATAGATTTGCAATTGTGAGTATTACAGGCCATGGCCTGGGGTCATTGTACCAATTGACCGGGGTGACACCTGCGCTTTGCTGCATATGGGTAATCAACCCTTTTTCCGGGCTCAGGAAAGCAAATACAAAGTAACTGACTACAACCCAGCTCAGGAAGTATGGAAAAAACATCATGGTCTGGTAAGCTTTTGCTGAAAATTTATTAGTAATTTCATTTAATATAATAGCCACTGCTACTGCCAGTACAAGTCCTAAAGCAATCCACAGGGTATTATATCCGAGTGTGTTTCTTATTATGATCCACGAGTCTGTAGTGGCAAACAGAAACTTGAAATTACTGAAGCCTACCCATTTGCTGTGTATGATATTATTTATAAGAGAGGGATCCTTTGCAAAAATCCTGTAGTTTTTAAATGACAGAACTATACCGAACATTGGCAGGTAGCGTAAAAGCAACAGCCATATGGCTCCAGGTAAAATCATCGTTGTGAGCAGCAATGTTTTCTTATCGAATGCTTTTTTTTTGGTGGGAGATAGTGACTTATTCATGAAAAACCTCCTTAACTGTTATATTGAAACTGCGATTGATCATTTTAATATAAGAATCCACTTTTTTATCTCCTGTCCGGTATGGCTATCCATGTATCATTCCTTACAAGCGCCTCGCGTGCCGCCTGCTGCATGGCCATAATTTCCAGAGTATCCTGTCTTGTTACCGGAGGTATCTTATCAATGAAAAACCGACACAGCACATGGAAAAAATTCATGTAATAATCTGAAACGGTAATTTCTTCTGCATTTCCATTTACATCAGTGACAATCATTTTAAATAAGTATTTAGGCATTTGAGTAAAGGTTGCAAACCTTTCTCCCTCATATTCATATACCAGATGCCTGGTGTAATCTGTCGAAAATGACTTGCAGCGTTTTGCCCCGTTTCCCATGACATGCTGTATCATTTCAAACTGGTGTATGGAATAGTTGACCATATCGCCCGGTCCCCAGGTTGAACAGAATGCCGCCGGCTCCTTGCACACCTGCAGATAACTCAGCAGTTCCATGCAATACCTCTGTGCCGAACAGGTAAACAGCGGGGTTTTGTACTTTTCTGCCCTGTCGAACATTCTTATTGCCGCCTCCAGGTCGGGAGCAAATGTCTTGTCGCAGTACACCGGCTTGCCACTTGCCAAAGCCTTGGCCGCCAATTCTTCATGAGGGAGGCAGTCATCGGCACACATTACCATGATGGCATCCACACTGTCAATCAGCTCCTCATAGGTAGCCGCTCTGTTTATCCCCTTCCATTTGCACCATTCGTCAGTGGTTTTTCCTCCGTCGGGATGGTCCTGTTCCGCCCATGCGGCGGTCAGTTCAATATTAAAACCGTATAATTCCGCAGCCAGCTTCAGATAATCGGGATAATGATCTGAGTGCCAGTTATTTAAATATTTATCTACAAATCCTACTCTTAACATTTGCTTTTACCCCTTTAATTCTATTCTCAATATAAATCAGCAGCTATCCAGAGCCATCTGCTTGCTGTCGAGGTCCATACCTCTTTATAGGTAGCGTTATTATTCTGCGGCCAGTATGGAATGTCGTCATTTTCATAGGTTTCAATTCCCACTGGCATTTCTCCCACCATTTCACCCGGCAGAAGAGCATATTGCTGCGCATAATTGCTGCCCTCTCCGTACATCATAGACTGGTTGAAAGGATTCTTACCTGCCATCCAATACAATTGTTCACGGCCGATTTGAGTTAATTCGCTGTCTTTGAAATATTTCCCCAGCAGCGTCGCCGCTTTTCCCATGGCAAGGTGCACAGCCGTATTCCCTCTGAAGGAGAACCATACCGGGAAACATTTCACATAATAGTTTTCACCGATTTTTACACCTTTTTTCACCTGTTCAATATAATTTTCACGTTCTTCTTCATATTTAACATTTAAATGAAGTATTTTAAAGGTTTCTTCATCCTCTGCTTCCTCCACTGAATAAATCCCGGCCGGAAGCATTCCGTATGGTGCCGGATATTTCATTAAATCCTTAAGGTATTGTCCGTAAAGAAGCATGCTCTCTTCCCAAAGTGATCGGTTTTTATTTTCGGGCTGGGTAGTGCACAATACTTCCAGAGCCTGTATGAAAGCATACTCTCTTGATTGATGTGAAAAATGTACTATTGCTTTTTTACTTTCATCGCGGTAGAAAAATCCCTTTATGGGCAATCCTGCGTCTCCCTTATCCTGGCATGCCATCAGCTTTCCGGCAAAAATGCCGGCCTGTTCGGCATAGAATTTTTCACCTGTTGCAGAATAAATATTTGATGCCGACCATACAATCACCGCATAGTACAGGGAAAGACTTGAATTGTATGTGTGTTCATACATGTTGGGCAACTCTATTCCGATTTTATTAAAGCGTTCCAGCGCAAAATTAAAATCGTCTTTGGCAACCTCGGCACATTTCCATGCCATATCAAAATCGCGCTCGTTAAGCGATTTTGCCGCATATGCTTCTATACCTGCACACAGGAAGTTTTCAAAGGAATGATTATGTCCCCTTACTATGATGTCATCCATATTTCCGATCTTGCCGTCGGTCCACCTTGTAGCCGCCGCACTTGTAGCACGGAAACCGTCTCCGAATCTGGTCCTGAGTACAAATTCCAGACCCCATTCAGCTTCCTCCATCAATCTTGTATAAAGCAAGGTATCATCTTTAACAGCATTGGCCATCTCAAACAGCGCATGTGTTATTTCTGCCGACTGTGCCATTTGCTGAGATACATCTCCAGCATCATGCCAGCCGCCTGCAAACGAGAGCTTCAGACCGTTATGTTCGGCAATCAGGTCAAAATGGCAGGTTCCGTGTCTTCCCGTTACAGGATGCCCGCAGCGTTCACAGTATAGAAAATTTATTACCTTCCATACGGCATTTTCAATAATATGGTCACCGATTTCAAAGCTGTCTGTTTGAATATCATTCATTTGAATAATATAACGCCCGGGTTTCTTTAATTCAGAGAAATCAAGAACTTTAAACGAAGCTTTGGCATATTCCAGATATGTTACCTGACCGCTGTACACAACCTCCGAACTGTCTTCGCTGACAATACTGAAAGAATCGCCTTCGGCATTTGCGATTGCTGTTTTCGCTCCATCCGCCCAATAGCCGGTAGTAGAATATGATATCTGATCTTTATTGCATTGCCATCCCAATTCATTTTCGGGATTATCAACATACTGGAGTTCAATATCCTTCAAATCATACTGGACATAGTCGCCTGTGGCGGTATCCCTTCCGCAGAGGAATGCGTAAAACATCACATCGGTAACTTTGTCCCTGGCCATTTTGTCAAATTCCCAGACACATTCGTTCCATTGATGATTCTTTAGGTTAAATACATGGCAGCCTTCTCTGTAGTACTGATCCGGCACTTTTATCTTTCCTTCATTTGTAACGCACATATTCAGGTGTACGATGCGTCCACCGGGACACTCCGGCTTCACACGGAATGCAATTCTGTTGAAGTCTTCCAGGTTTTCACCGTCAATTTTCAAATGCGCGCATAAGGAGCCGTAATTTGAATATTCTCCGTCGGGTGCCGCACCTTCTGGCCATCTGTCCGCCGTTACCGGAGCCTTTATACGTATGACCTTTTCATTTTCACATTCGACAGTCTCAATAGCTCCAAGGCCTGAATGTTCAGGCGTTACAGGACCGCCATTATTCCATAAAGTTCTTCTGTTCCGTACCTTTTTATGCTTAATCCTGGTTTCAACGCTTTTTTCTTCATGAAGCTCCAACGGAGCGTGTATAAAACCTGTTTTGATCAAATCCTGATAAAGCCGCTTGTCCAAAATATTACCTCCATGACATTTTTATTTTTTTTCCTTTGCCTTAACCATAGCCAACGCTCCCGCTCCAATCAAACCCGCAAATTCAGGCTGGAACTTTGAAACGACCACGCCGTTCTTTACACCTCTCATTGTTGCCGGATTCAATTTATCCAATATTTTAGGCAACAGCCATCCGTCACTGACTACCCCTCCTCCCACAATAAATGTATCGGGGTCTGTAACTCTGACAAGATTCATAATTGTGCAGCTCAGAGCCTCAACAGCATCCTCGGTCAGTAATTTGCATAGCTGATCTCCCTGGTCCGACAGCTGAAAAATCTGAGCGATATCCACGCCTTTCCCTTGTTCAGGCATCGTCAGCCTGGTATTCATAGCTGGTGCAAGGGTTCTGACACGCTTGGTGAAACCGCTTCCTGAGGCGATTGATTCAACACATCCATATCTCCCGCACATGCAGGCTATATTACTTTTATAATTCACCACCGTATGTCCAACTTCTCCCGAATTGTCATTTGCTCCTCTTAATATATTGCCGTTGACAACAAAACCCGCAGCGATTCCTGTTCCCACATTCAAATAAATAAAATTTCCGGTTTCTCTTCCATAGCCCAGTAATAACTCAGCTGTGGCAGCACTTCTGACATCATTGTCAATGGCTGCAGGTATTTTTAATTTTTCAGATACTATATTTGCAAGATTAATAGGATTTTTCTCCAGATGATTCATAGCAACCCACACACCATTTGTATGATCAACTACTCCTACTATTCCGATGCCTGCTGCAATGGGGGTTCCCACAAAACCTATGTTTTTTATGTAATCATCCAGACATTCCAGAAGTGCATCCACTGCCTGCTTTTGATTGGTAAAACCGGTGTCGTACCGATGACTGCGCAATATTTCTCCGTCGGCATCAAGTTCTCCAATCAACATCTTGGTGCCGCCGAAATCTATACCTATAAATGTTTTCATTAATCTACCATCCGTGTCTGTATTTTGTTATTTTGAATTAAGAAAAGGTTTTCAGTAAATTTATATTAGCATTAGACTAGTTGAATGTCAATGAAATTGAACAAATATTCCTGCTAAAAAAGTAAAAAACTATAGAATATGCATATATCCTATAGTCTGTGTCGTCATATTATTTACTGTTTTTCCATCGAAAAACAATTCTCCGGAAAAAGCATTATAAAAAACTCTCATTTTGAAAACGATTTCGTAATATTTCACCGGGATTTGATATTTGTCATCAATATGTGATTTTATACAGAAATGTGGGGAAATTAGCAGCGTTTGCCGGTTTTGCCGCACGGCAAATTAAGACCGGCAGCTTATGCCATCGGTCTATTTGTGAGTCTCTTTGTTTTTTTGTTTTACTACCGGCCTGAGTTGAGTCAGCAGGTCTTTTTATCCGGCATTGCTCCGGCCTTTGATACTCAGGAACAGTTTATATATCCATTTCATTTAATATTTTTTTCAGTTCCGAGAGCTCATCCCGGGTCAGGGTTATGCCTTTGCCCATTTTGTCATGTTCGGGAGACCAGTCTCTGATGTCAAATTTAGGCTCCCTGTCGTTCCAGCTCACCAGATTTAATTCCCTTATCCATCCC
>JAEWSZ010000159.1 GCA_023397905.1 Bacillota bacterium
ACAAAATGGAGAGAGGTCGGAGGAAAAAACGACGCCATAACCCCGTATCAGCGGCCGGAAAACACCGGAAGCCAAACGGCTCTTCTCGAGATCATGGACGGCACCCCCTTGATGCCCGCGCCCAGGAAGGAAGTTTTCGCCGCCATGATGGGCATGTACCGGGCTGTGGAGAATTACAAAAACTATAAAAACGCTTTCGGATATTCCTTTATGTTCTACATAAACGGAATGATTGGCGAAGGCGGTGTCAAGCTGCTTTCAGTTGACGGCGTCGCCCCCGATAACCAAAGCATAGCGAGCGGCGCTTATCCATTTGCGAGTGACTTTTATGCGGTCACCGCGATACGCAAAGGCCTTACCGGCGAGGAGCTTGTCAGAGCCAAAAATACGGAAAGGCTTATGGCTTGGATACTTTCTCCCCAGGGGCAGAAACTTGTGGAGATGACCGGTTATGTGCCCATGAACCACAAGCCCTGATAGTGTTAAAAAAGAATTTACCAGTGATAATATAAGCAAAGGAGGCTATCCGGGGTATGAGCATCTATCAATTTTTATCAAGCGACACGCCCTTAAAAACTGTAAAGAATACTCAAATTGAATTGATATCCATACAGGAAGCCGAACATAGAGGGATACCCTTACCAAATTGGTACTCGAAGGATATGGATATCAACCGTACTGACAAAATTGTACTGCATGCTCCAAATGAAGAATGCCTGTGCGAAATTGAAATATCCGGCCATAATGATTCCGCTTATGCAAAACAATATTCAAACAAGCGTTACCATTCCGTCTTGGAATGGGAATATTCTGAGAAACGTGCGCAGTTCCTTAAAGAATACATCATGGAGCACCTCATGGCCGGTCCGGAAATAGAGCTATGGAATATATGGCTGGACAACGATGGGGAGTCAACCGTAAAAAGGTGCCATGTTGATTCACTGACCATTTCAGATATAAGAGAAACCGTTGAGCAAGATCCATATGAAAATCCACGCTGTTTGATCGTATATAAATAGAAAAAGGAGGAGGGTGTAAAAGTACAGTCCTTGGTTTGATCCTATTAAACAGTGTTATTTGGAGTATAAAGTTTTGAACCAATGCCTGGGAGCCATATGTTATTGGCCATATAAGTAATAATATGGTAAAATGGATAAAAACGTCTTTAGTTAAAGGCGGATAATTTACCATAGAGGCATTTGGGAGAGATTTATGAAAAAATGGGGAATGTATGAATGGTCAATAATTTTGTTTTTTCTGGCGGTTCCACTCTTGGCGATTATACTCGAAATATATGCTTTTCATTCGCCTGAATCGTATCTTTCCATTGCGCTGAAATGGTTTGTATTCAGCGGTATTGGGCTTCGGCTGGGAGGCGCAGGTATGAAGCAAATCCTGCAACCACGCTTTACGGCAAAAGAGATTTTTAATATCAATGATGAAAAAGCCTTTGTTGTTGTCCGGGAGTTGGGATTTGCAAATGTTTGTTTCGCTGTCATTGCATTGATGTCTGTGCTTTTGGATTCTTTCAGGATTCCGGCGGCCATTTCCGGCGGATTATATTTTGCCCTTGCCGGCTTTCTCCATGTTTTTAAGCCCAAAGACAGTAATAATGAGATTTTTGCAATGATCTCGGATTTCTATATTTTTGTGATATTGTCCATATTAACTGTATTTAATTTTCTAAAATAATTATATAAAATAGCATTAGTGCAATTTTAGCTTTATACGATAAAAATAGTATATTATGTCTTGGAAAGCTTGAGAGGGGCATTTAATGAAAAATATATCCAACATCAATAATATTCCGGGTGAATACGTATATGACCCGGAGTTTCAAACGAAGATGAAAACGTTGTTAATTGGCGACGCCATAGGCTGTGAAAAAATTCATGTCAACATAGACTATGTAAAGCCGGGGCCTTTTAGCTGGTCCGGATAAAGCAGCAAATCATCTCACTTTATACTTGCGTCTGACATATTATTGAAATTATTAAAGATTAGTTATACAATATAGGTAACCAGGCAAAATGTTAATATTGGAGATGATGGAAAGTGTATAAAAAGATTGTCAGTTTTTTTCTGATGCTGGCCATTACAATTTCTTGCAACGCATTTATTGCAGATGCCGCCGCTGCGAAAAACGTAAAGGTATCCGTAAAACTTCAGTCCATAGACTGTATTTCCAACAATCATGTGGGGAATGAATGGGCATTTGGGTGTACGGTCAATAAAAAGGATTTATCCGAAGGAAAGTCAATAGTTGTAACAACTACGCCGTCAGGGAAAATAAGTATCGTGTCTACGGCTGAAGAAGAGGACAGCATTCCCGATGTGGGTTCAAAGACCCTTTCCGTTTCAGTCAGCAAGCTGAAAGCCGGAAAGGAAGCTACATATACGTCACGGGTTACCGTAAGGGAGAACAGGGGCAGGTATTCTGGGAATACCGCAGTCTGGGAGTTCACATATATCATAAAAAGGACATAGATTACCTTTGCAACGGCCGGTTTGCGCTTGAAGCGGCACCTGTCTGCAAAAGTAAAAACCTTGCTGGATGAAAGGATAAAGACATGATCAGTGTAGGGACACAATGGAATCCAAAACAGGCATTACTGAAAAGCCTGCTTGAAAAAAACGGAAGATTCGACGAAGCTATTCAGCTATGTCTGGATATGCACTCCATGGTACATTCGCAGGAGGTTGGCAATGGGGAGGACAGGACCCTGGATGACGAGCTGTGGGAGGGGCTGGATGAGAAAACCTTCCGCAGCATGATTAAAGGCGGGACCACCATTGCCTGGAATATCTGGCATCTGGCAAGAATCGAGGACATAACTGCAAATATACTTATTGCCGATGGCATTCAGGCAATAAATAGTGAAAATTGGCCTGAGAAAATGAACGTACGGATCCGCGATACGGGCAATGCGATGACCGGGGATGAAATCATGGCTTTCAGCTCTGATATCAATATGAAGGAGCTGAGAAATTACCGCACCTGCGTGGGCAGAAAAACGCAGGAAATCATTAAGAAGCTGAAACCGGAGGAGCTGAAGAGAAAGCCGTCCCATGAAATGCTCCGGCGAATTTTAGATGAAGGTGGGGTGCTGGAGGCGGAGGATTCAAGATGGCTCATAGACTTCTGGGGCAGGAAGACGGTCGCGGGGATTTTATTGATGCCAATAACGCGCCATCAGATAGTTCATTTGAACGATTCATTTAAAATAAAACAAAAATCAAAATCAACAAAATGAAAATTAATAAAAATGAAAAAGGCATGGAGGAAAAATGAAAGACAAATCCAATTGCGATTGCTGTATAAACTACATTTACGACGAAGATTACAATTGCTACGAATGCCAGGCAAATCTGGATGAGGATGAAATGGGCAGGTTTCTGAGAAATTCATTTGAAAGCTGCCCGTACTTTCAGTTTAACGACGAATATAAAACCGTAAGGAAGCAGATCTGAGCCTTGGATATATCTGCCGGCCTATTTTACCAATCTAACTATTTAACGTGCTTCTGCAAAATACGGAAATAAGCATATTCCCAGGTCAATGCCACAATATAGCCTATGGTTGAATGCGGAAACGGCTTCCAGAGCAGGTATTCTATTATTCCTAAAGGTTTTAGAATAAACAGCTCCAGCAAGGTGCAGCAAATTGACCATATGAAGATATAAAGCGCTATTTTTATCTTTCCCTTGGGTATGAATTTAATAAAAATTACAGCCAGGGACGGGGCTGCAATGGAATTGGCCCAGAAGCTGTACCACCCCCTGTATTTAATGTCCACATAATGATACAGGCATAAATGCTTGCAAAACAGCATATCCAGCGACATGCTGACGGCTATGACCATTATTATAATCTGAACATCTATAAAGCCGGGTTTGTGAAGGCAGAAGGCAGATATTGCCAGTACCGCCGAAATTAAAATGAATATCCAAAAAGGAAGATAAAACATGATTTCACCTCCTCTTCAGTATCTCCATAAATCGGGAAACTACTTACGATTTTGAAAACCGTGAGAGCGTGAGAGTTACAATTGGGCGTTGACTGAACCGCGGATTTTTCTGACGGCAATATTTGCAAATGGAATTTTATCGATTAAATATATAAGATACCCCAATATCAGAAATCCCAGGATCAGTATGCTTGAATTTTTCAATACGCTGATCCAGCCCAGGGTGTCCACATCAATAAAGAAATATGGATAGTTGCTCTTCACTATTTCAATAACACCGCCGAATCTGGCCCGGACAAGAATAAATGCAAAGTATGCCAGCGGGACCGCAAGCCATAGAAACGGATCGTACCAGCGGAATTTCAGCTTTTCGTCGAAAACCAGCCAGTCAAAAACAGCCATTATGGGTACAAAATAGTGGACAAGGGCATTTTGCCAGTTCAGTATGCTGTAATGGGAATCTGCGGTGAGAAACTGCGGGACCAAAATGAACTGGTAGATTATAAAGGTGACGGCAATGGACATGGTGACAGCTCCCTTGAAATGGGGAAGGAAAGCAGTGGAACCTTTGACACCTTTATTTTTAATATCTGAAACTGTTTTTGCACTTAAAACCAGGAAGAAGATAAAACACAGCGCATTACTCTGGATCGTGTAGAAAATAAGCATGTAAGGCGCCGGTTTTCCACCCGGGATACCAGAGTTGAGATAAAGTCCCATACCACATCCGAATAAAAACAGAATTCTGAAAATCAATGCGAACAAGCGATTATGAATATACATAATATTTTCCTCCGCATATAACCGGTTTTTATTACCCAAGCCAATTACGGCTGAAAGCCGTTAGCAATTGACTTATGCTGCTGTGCAATATTCAATTTCCATATATTAATTATAACACCATTGTATTGATTTAGAAACAATTTGCCGTTATGCAAATTTACTGAAAAAACTGCCCACAATTTGCCGAAAATTACCTTTACAACGTATATTTGTGAGCCGGCCGGGAGCTCAGTTGCTGCCGTGGTTTTGCCGGCGGTTTTCCGCGCAATAAAAAAATGGCCTCCCGCAATCATAAGCGGGAAGGCCGGTAAAACCTGATATATTTCGATTTTGAAGCCGTCTTCCGGTTTTTATCCCGGATGCTGGCTACGGTATTCTGATTTCTGCTTTTACAATATCCTGTATGCGCACACGAAATTCCTTACCCAATAAGATGAATTTATTGAGGTGATCCTGACTTTTCCCTGGCTTGAGGAAGCGTCTATCATCTGGCCGTTTCCTATGGCAATTCCAACATGCCCGTTGTATGAAATAATATCGCCTCTCTTAATATTTTTCATACTTGTTATCTTCTGGTATCTTGAAGTATTCTGCCAGGTAAAGGAGGTCATGTAGCTCTGCTTGATACCCGCCTGGTTCAACACCCAGTACACAAACCCTGAGCAGTCAAAGGTATTGGGACCCTTTGCTCCGTATACATATCTGGCGCCCAGCTTGGATTTGGCTATTGAAATTATGGATTCCACCACAGAGCTTGAGGCGGTACCGCCGCCGCTGTGTGAGGAACTGCTTCCGCCTGAACTGCTTCCGCCGCCGGAGGAGCTTCCGCCCGAACCTGAGCTGCCGCTTGAGGAACCGCCGGTCCACCTTTTGGCGTCAGGCGACAATAATTTGTTTATGGTATGGGAACCTACCTTACCGTCAGCAGTAAGGCCGTTTCTTTTTTGAAAATTGGTTACGGCGTCATATGTAGCGGAACCGAAATATCC
>JAEWSZ010000160.1 GCA_023397905.1 Bacillota bacterium
ATTAAAGGTTAAACTTAATACAGGGCGACAAGAAAGCAGCAGGAACTAGTGATAGCCCCTGCTGCCTTCTTGATTTACTTTTTAGAAATTTTTTCTCTCGCCGTTTTCGTCTATCTCGTAGCCGTCAATTTTGGTATTTTTAGCAAGGGAGCCATCCGGATTAAAGTAATACCATTTCCCATCAATCTCCAGCCACTTGTCAGATACCATAAGTCCGTCCGTGGTGAAATAGTAGGTCTTATTGTTATTGTCTACTCCGGTGTCCAACCAGCCGGTGAACATCTTGTTACCGGAGTAAAAACGCCAATTGTCGCCGTCCTTCACCCATCCAGTCTGCAATGCTCCGCTGGCGGTAAAGAAATATCTTGCACCACCAATGGCCTGCCAGCCGACAAGAACCTTACCATCCTTGTAATAGAGGTGCTGTCCGTTATCATCCAGCGCCCAGCCCTGTGCCGTATCAGGGTCGATAGTTAGTTTAATATACCGGTACAGCATGGCAGACACTTCAGCACGGGTAGCATTGGATTTGGGATTGAACTCGTTGTTCTGTCTTCCCATCATAATTCCCGCCTGTTGCATGACCGTTACCGATGATTTGTAGACACTCCCAATGCTGGAAGCGTCTATGTAGGTAGTCGCTTCCCGGGTCACTGGCAGGGTGTAGCCGGTAGCCTTGGCATAGTTTGCAAAGATCACTGCAATTTCCTCACGTGTTATAGCTCTATCCGGAGCGAACTGTCCATTGCCGATTCCCTGCATGATGCCCTTTTTGTAAGCCCATTCGATATAGGGCTGGAAAGCGGTGTTCAACTCTACATCCGTAAAGCTATTGGTGGTGTAGGACTTGGTATCGATTCCTGCCAGCCTGCCAAGGGCTGTCACCAGCATTCCGCGGGTCATGGCGATATCCGGTGCGAAAGTGGTGTCAGAAGTTCCCTCCAGTAATCCGCGCCCAACCACATAATCAATGCTGTCCTTGCCCCAATGTGTGGCTATGTCCGTAAACTCCGCTGACGGATCCGTATAACCCACGCCGTACACTGAAAGATGCATCGCAGGAATTAAGATGGCCTTGGCGTTGGCATCGTAGGCAGAGTAGTCAATGCGGCTGACATTTCCGTTCGAATCCACATACACACCATGGAGATAACCAGAGGCTTCCTTGCTGCTTGGCGTATAGGGGATGGATAGGGTAACAATGCCGCCGTTCAAGGACGAAACCGGTGTTATTTTTTCATCCTTCATATAGCTGATCGTGATGTCATATACTGGTCTTGTATCAATCACGGCCTTTGCACTGCTGGAAAGATTTTTCACAGGATCAATACTGATGGTCACGTTTCCACTGCTCTGTTTCTGAATTTCAGCCAATGTCTTTTCATCAAGGCTGATAGAAACCAGCGCACTACTTATCTCAAGGCTTGCCGCCTTTGCGTCCACAAGACTTTGCAGTGCAGCTTGTGTCAGCGTGATTGAAAGAGAAGCTGTATCCTTTGGCACGGTGACGTTTACCTCTATGGCAATGCCATTTGCGGTTTTACCTTGTGCCTTGGCGTCGGACTGAGCCTTGGCTATGGCGCCGATAATGGCCTCATCCGGGATAACTGCGCTGGCAGAACCGTTCGCACCCGCTGTTGCTGTAACGGAAGCTGCTGCTGTGACCGGCTGATTAGGCTTCTTTTCTGATGTTATCGTGACAGGCTTGCTACCGGAATTACCCGACGAAGAACTACCCCCTTTGCCAGATGTACTGCTACTTGTAGACCCGCCACCAGTAGAGCCATCCGGTACTGTCACAGTAGAACCACCAGCATCAGCAGAATCGTCAGGAATGTTTACATTTGGCTCATCCGGCTCCTCTGCTTCTTCTGTTTCATTGGAATCCTCTGCTTCGCCAGGATCTTCCGCCTCCCCTGCTTCTTCGGATTCTTCTACTTCTCCGGACTCTCCAGGTTCTTCGGATTCATCCGGTTCTTCCGATTCTTCTACCTCCCCAGGATCTCCGGATTCGTCCGGTTCCTCCGATTCTTCTGCTTCCCCAGACTCTCCGGGTTCATCAGGTCCCTCCGATTCTTCTACTTCCCCGGACTCTCCGGGTTCAGCAGGTTCACCGCTTCCTTCACTCTTTATAATAAACTGGCCGAGGTTATCAGGATCGGGAATGTAGATTCTATCATCTGGACCAGTGTAGGTTCCGTCACCATTGGATTCATACTTTCCAAAACCGCCCTCACCATCCGGAATATAAACATTGCCGTTGTTATCCACAAAGTTGCCGTTTTCATCCTGTTCTACAGCAATATACTCACCGTCTTTGATATAGGTGTTACCGTCCCCGTCGTTGTATGTGCCGTCTTCATTGACGGAGAACTTATCTCCAGGCTCATCACTCAAAGCATCAATATCTTTTTCTACCTGAATCTTAATAGAATTCACTTCTTTAACAGTAACAGCGTCGTTTACTTGCTTCAGATAAAACTCCTTTTGGTCCTCGCTCATTTTTGAGCCCTCAATCAGAGCTTCTATGTCTATTTTCAGGGTCCTTAACGCTTCATTGGCATAATTGAATGTCACTGTAAGGTCAGATGACCGGTTGCTTGTGATAAGAATTGTATTTTCCCCATCAAGCAACAATCTTTCTGAAATATAGATAGTCGTACCTGTTACATCTCTAACGTATTCGCTGGGATTCAGGCTCCTCCCATTCAGCTCAAGCAGCGTGACGGAATCTGCAAAATCATATGCTGGGGAGCCGTCATCCACAAAGTATAGCTTGACCTTTCCACTTTCCAGGCTTTGCGTCACGGAAATGGAATCCTTTAGTACAAAAAATTTATCAACGTATTCCTCGTATCCCGCCGCGGCTATCTTAATTACAAAAGCTCCAATCGGCTTTTGTATTTTTGAACTATTGATCACAGCTGCAGGAATGATAATCGTATTTCCGTCTTTATGCAATGATGTAACAGTTTCGGAGTAACCCCTTTCATCTGTAATTGTGACGGATGATACTGCGTTAATCCAGTCCGCATCGGCCGATACGATAGTCAAATCTCTATTTTCCAGGATATCCTCTATTGAGATGACGGCAGGCTGTTTGATGACCGGGATTGGCGGTACTCCCGTTTCTATGACGGCGGTTTTGTAAGCCGAGGATACCAGCTTGATTGCATACTCATGCTCCGCGGCAAAGTTGCTTGCGTAAAGCTCGATGGTATATCCCTGCGTATAATCCTTATTCACTTCCAGCTTCTTAATAATGTCCGTCGTTTTATCGACAAGGAGCACGTTTTGCACCTTGCTCCACAAATACGTGCTATACTTATCTCCTTTTTGCTCAATGAGGTAGCTGAAATCCCCCTGTGTTTTCCAGCTTCCCAGCAAAACAGGATCGGGATCGTACTTATTGGGCTCGCCGATGACGTATACCGGAGCAACAACATCTTCAAAACCCTTTGCCTCGATTGTGAGAGTCCACAGCGTGTTATCCCGTTTCGAGAAATTGCCGGCCGGAATGTTTATGGTATTACTGCTTCGGGACCAATCTGTGACTTCATGCCCGCCCACGTTCGCTTGATACGCGGTGATCTTGGATATCGCGCTTAACCACTCGGAATTTGCATGGGAGAAAGTAACGGCTTCCCCCTTCATGATATCATCAAGAAAGAGATCGATCCGGGTTATTGGTGAAATGGCCGGAGCTGTTGTCACCAGCTTTGCGGTCGCAACTGAAGGATGGCTTATCAGGATTGTATATTCCTCACCGGATGCAAAGGCGCCAGGATAGATTTCAACCAGTCCTAATTTCGCGGTATAATCTTCATCCTTGGTCAAGACTTTGCTTTCTCCGCTCGAATCGACCAGCGTCAGCTTGCTGATTTCTCTTAAGTATACGCTGTATGTATCGTTTTTATCTGTAATCCGGTAACTGTTATTGCCATCCGTCTGCCATTCCCCCGTCAATTCCGGAGGAGCTTCATACAGAATAACATCTCGATAGGTTATGATATAATCTGGTATGGCAACCGCTACTCTGTATACATGCAGCTGGTTGATTTCGTAATCCTTAAACCGGATGTTTAATGTATTTTTATCTTCATTAAGAGTAACATCATAATTTTGGGGGTCGATCTTTGTATACGAGCTGCTGACGGTAAATATCTCAGTAACGGACACATGTTCCGGGCGGAAGGCCTTATACCATTCCTCGATATCAACATAACCGTCTGCCCTGATATCAAGCAACATTGTCTCGTTTTTGCCTGGAACAACTTCCTGCGGAATGAGAACAGGAGAAATCAATTGTTTCTGAAACGCACTGGAGGTCTTAAACCTTACTTTGTACGTTATCCCGTCTAAATAAAAATATAAGTCGTTTTCACCTTCATTAATATACTTATACGGGACGTAAATCTCGTACCAGCTCGATTTATCCTTGTTGACAGTGCCATATGTATATTTGGTGTCGTTAATGCCGATATGGGTAATGGCATTTACAAAATGCCCATCAAGCATATCTTCGTTAATTGACAAAATTAGAAATCCATATTCATTGTTATAGGAATAGGATGTCACAAATTCGCCCTCATACGGCAAAGCTTTGTCCTCTGCTGGAATTGCCGTTCCCTGCTCATCTTCATAATTTTCCGGATTGACCGGTGCAACGGAGCCGCTGACCGTCGCGCTCGAAAGAGCATCAATCGATACTGCTTCTGTTGCCATTGCGACATTTAATTGTCCCATCGTGAAACTTAGCATCGCGGCACAAAGCAGAGCAAATAATAGTTTCTTACCATTGTTAAACATGTATATACTCCTTCTTAATTTTAACAGGTTAGTCTTAGCTAACCTTAATGTAACGTGTTACTATTTTTTGTAGTCATTATGATATCTTTCACTTATATATACTGATTTCTTTTGGTATGAATATGAGTTAGACATATCTAACTCCGTGGTTTAAAAAAACAGGACATTGTCCTATGGTTAAAAATTAGGTTGGTATCCTCTCATTAATAGTTAAAACTCACCTCCACCCGGACGCAGAAATCCTATCAAACGATACAAATTTTTGAAGGAAACTCGCTATGTTTCATTCGTATTAAGGCGCTGCTCATGGATTCAAATGCGCGGATTTTTATATTTCGATATGATATCCCTCCTTTTATTTTAGAATATCCACCCCACCCCTCAACGCTTTAGCATGGTTCCCACAAACTAAAATATTACATTCTCCGGCAGTAATTGGAGCAGTAATGTATTCAATGAGGCATTTTTTGTATCGAATTCTTTTTCTTGACAAGCTTCCTGGAATTCCTTAAACGAGCGGCGTAATCACAATTGGCAGAGTAGCTATTTGTAAGTTTCCATTTACATAATTTACGGATACGGTCAGCCTTAGACATTTTAAACGAAAAGCGCGACAGCTGCTCCCGAGAACAACTGCCACGCTTTCATTAAAATCTACTGGTAAAATTTAGGGTTTGACTTTTAGAACGTATGTTCTTATAATAAAATCAAGGAGGTATAAACATGATAGGACAGTGTGGTCTTAACCCAGATATAAATAAATGCCAGTACTTTATAGAAGACAAAACGGCTTGCGGGGCTGATACCCCAGGCTGCGGATTTTTTAAGCCCGTGGAAAAGAAAAAAGAAATCATTATTAAGAAAGAACCAAAATGGTTTGAACAGTATTATAAATAGAGACAGGGCTTTATATAGGAACTTTTGGCATTGGAACAAACCGAAACAAAATTGGCAGTGGTAATAAACAGGAACAGACGTATCCTGTAGCCAGTATGGCATACTCCTACACTGCTAAAGACACTGTTTTCTCTGTCTTATTATTGTGTTCCATTTCTTCCTGCTTCTCTTATGCTATTATGGATAAGTTGTTTTATATATTCCTCAACCTCTTGCTCACCGGCTTGGTTCTGCAATTGTTCATAGATATCTTGCGTGATTGTCAACTGTAAATCAACAGGTATTACGCTCGGGATCTCGGGGTATGGCTTTACGCTCCAGTAAAATGTGGTCATCCCATAATAATATGATTTAAGTTCCCATTGATTTACTAATACCCCGTAGTATTCAATCGGTTTGGATGACTCGTAAAGCTTTCTGCTACCGGACCATACATTACCTTTATCGACTAAAACAAAGTCAATACCATCGACATTGTATCCTGTTTTCTCCAGCTCTTTTTTTATTCTATCCGGTCCGTTGTCAGGTTGCACGAGGCTGATTATAAGCAAGGCAATCAAGAAAACGGATAACAAAAAAATGGAGATTAATGTTTCATGCTCTGAAAACCATGTTTTAATCTTGCTTTTTTGTATCTTGTAGGCTATTTCTTGCAGCATTCATCCTTCTTTCTGACGGTTTTACCGCCGATCAGCATATTTTACCTTGCAATGCTTTCTTTTTGCAAATTCTGATTCTCAGTTAATTTGTTCATCCGCGCTACCGTAATTTTTTTATTTGTAATCAGCCTGTCTCCGGAAAATGCGATTCCAGAATGCAGACCGACACCATACAAAGTATCCGTACCAAACTTCAACCTTGCATATTCAACGAGCCGCGGAGCACAAATCGTTTTCGTTCCGAACTCATTCCGATCCGATGTAACCAAATCTCCGTATGGATCGCAAAGCAACGCGAATATTTTTTCATCTTCAAAAAGTGAAAGTCTGCCGATGAGCCTGTCACTGAACATAGAGGCTATATAGAATCGGTTGCCGATGAGCCGTATACTGTTCTCGTACCGATATCTTTCAGGCTCTGATACCTTTACAAAACCAGAATGAAACTGTTGATTATCACCTGCATTTCCGTTGCAGAATAATATATTTTCGTTCCTGTCTGCCCATGCAGGGAACTTCGCGCACCCCCTAACACTGTACTTCTCTTGAATGTAACGGGCCAATGGGCGTGAATGGATCTGCACCCGATCACTGTTCGGTGCAACTTGTGAAGAATTGTAAAGGCCATTCGGGTCGTTTACGATAGCCAGTACATTTTCAAATTCATATATATCAATGCGTTTTCCAATGTAGCCGCCAAGTGCAGTCGATACCGTAATCGTCTTATCGGAAACACTTACTACACATGCCTTCCAGCCTTTTTTTCTACCATACTGCTTGGCTTTTTTCTCTCTCATAACGTAAATCATCACCTCATCAATCTTATAATCCATCAAAACAGCATAGCTGTCCGTACTCTTTTGTATAATCCAATGCATCTGTAAGGGAGCCACAAATCACAAAATATTTTAAAACAGGGAGATTACAATTCCTGCTGCACTGTTTCTTTATGCCAGGGCTCATTTTCATTTCCAGTAATGGTTACCCTTCCCCCGACACGGCAGTTTACCGATCCGCTTTCTGCAACAATAATACCCTGTACATAACTCAAATCATCTGTCATGATTGTCCTGCATGTAATATTTCCCTTGATACAGGCACGATAGAGTTGCACTTGACCAGCCTTGATATTTCCATTTACAATACCACTGCAGTTGAACATCCCCTCGCAAACAACATTGCCGTCAATCATACCCGGCGTATGCAAACCGTTGCTTTTTTCAAATTCTCCATAGGTTTCAGCGCATTGCTTCCCGCCACAAATTTCAGATTGAAAAAACTCTTTTTCCATTTTACTTTGTCCTCCTTTTCCACCTGTTTCCAGTGTATGTTATGGTATAACCTGTCCTATCATTCGCCCATGTTTAAAAAGTATAATGAGGATTTCTTTGAATTGGCACTTAATGTTCCCAATAGACACTTTTTTGTATTGAATTGTTTTTGAGAAAAATTTTTATTTTTCTTGTTTCACTTAGCCGTACTGAAAAACGAAAAGAATTGCTTTCACCGGCTTTCCTGGCACAATTCCGTTAAAAGGGTATAAAAAAACTACTGCAATTATATGGAATGCAATAGTCCCCTTTTTCATTTATTTAGGTTGAGGCGGGTGCTGATAGAACGCCGTTTTCTTCCTGTTAATCAACCAGAGGGTACAACGAATCCTATGCATTCTGTTCCTGTTCCAACGGCAGCGTTTTTTCCATTACATAATCATCCATTACAAATCCATTCCCAATATCAGTTTTCTGCTCTTTTGTTATAGCGAACCCCTTTTTTTGATAAACCGCAATGGATGAGTCATTATGTTTATTCACCGTAAGGTAAAGGCTTTCAAGTCTTTCCTTCTTTGCGTGGTGTTCTGCAAATAAAAGCATTTTGCTGAAATAACCCTTACCGCGAAACTTCTTCTTCAGATACAATTTGCTTAAGAATAATTTATCCCCATCCGTCTTAACTCCTAAATATCCCATAACTTCTTCACCGCAGAGCATCATGAAATACTGGTAACCCTCATCCGTAATTTGCTTTGTAATAGCGTCCGCAGCCTGATATTTCTCAACCATGTAGTTAACTTGCTCCACCGTGATAATTCCCGGATAATATTCATTCCATATTTCTTTTGCAACATCCGCCAGTATTTTCATTTGTGCTTCATCAATTACTTTCCTAAAATTTAAACTCACAAGTCTGTCCTCCTTCTAGTGATGCTGCTTGCTTACAGGGCTCCAGCAATCCCCAAGCAACAATTTACATACAATCTTTAATTCTTTCACTTACTGTCATTCTATTCTCATGAATTTATACGGCATTTCGTGCGAATCGTCTTTAAATTTGAGAGCTAAAATTAATATACTAATTATCCCAATAATGGCGGAGATCAAAAGAGCATAAAGACGAAACCCATTCTCATACCCGGTATAATAAGAAACGACCGCAGCAGAATTCATCAATAAATGCAGCAAAATGCAATATAGCATAGAACGTAGCTTGATATATACAGTTCCTAATATCATTCCGATAAGAAAATAGAATAAGGTATTCGCAAAATCAAAATGTAGAACCGCAAAAAACAAACTGCTGAGGATTAAAGCTGCACCTTGTGTAAATGTCCTTTGAAGAATTTTGAGAAGATATCCTCTAACTATAATTTCTTCAGCTATGGGAGCGGTAATGCAGGTTTGAATAATTAAAGGGATGGGATATCGAAACATAACTTCTTCTGCACTACTATCTATTCCCAGTAAAGTAAGCTCCACCGACAGATATTTATCAATCAGCAGCTGGATGGAGTTTTCATAAAAAATGATAACAGAAAACAAGACCGCCATACTCAAAAAGAAATGATGCAGCTTAAATCGCATCGGATAATCGAATCTTACATTGCCTACATGATGGATAAACCAGATAAATATCATGTAGAAAGAAAACTGGACAATCCTTTTAAGCAGATAAACATATTGAAGCTCTTTTCCCTGTCCCAGGGATTCTATGGCCGTGCTGCATATGGAATAAACCAGCAGAAAACCTAGAAATAAACCTATGAAGGTCAAAAAAGGCCTTTTACGCATTATATCTTCCATTATTTTTCTCCCTTCATGGCTATATCCTCCCAAATTCCATAGTTTACGACGGTATCTATTTTTTTGCAGGAACATAGCCCCACAGCGCAGATTTTTGCTTTGTGGAGCCATACATGGGTTTTCATTTTTCCCGTGGTAACTTCTTTTCAACCGATTCAGTGGCTTCTCAAGGCGATCACCGATCCGGTCTTGTATTTTGTGTTCACACGGAACCGGCTTCCGGCTCCGTGTGAACACAATCCCCTCTCCTTAATCGGCATCCAGCCTAAGTACCATGGTATAGATAGGCTGGATAGCCGTTGTCGGAAAGGCGTCGGTACTATCAGCATAACTGCCCGTTACCAGTACCTTGACTTTTTCGTTGGGCTTCAGGGCAGCGATCTGAACACCACCGCCCAAAGAAAACAGGTCCGCTACATTGGCGACGGTGGGTACACCGGTCTCTCCTGTCACACCCAGTCCGAGATCCAGTGTGGCAGTGCTTGGGAGTACGGCGGTGGCAGCGTTTGTCTGGGTAAAACTGAGCACTTTCACTTTAACATCTGCAGAATCAGCATTGCAGGTAATATAGTGGTTTGCGGAGGTAATCGGTGCACTGTGTGTGCTTGTCGAGAAATCGTCCTCATATGCAGCCCATACCATCTGTGCGGGAATGGTTACGTTGATATTCTTTACGGTCGGTTCCCCGCCGCCCGGACCTGGGATGACTGTCGCGTCCTTACCGATGTAGCCGTACACCGTGACATTGTTATTGTTCTGTGACGTGTCTGACGTGCCTGGGTCTTGGACTGAATAATTGCCGATTCCAGCCGCAAATGCAGTCGTTGTCGATGAAATCAACAGCACTGCGGCAATCATCATTGTGAAGATTTTCTTCATAGTGTTATCTCTCCTTTATATGATATATTATTTTAAAACGGTGATGACGAGCCCTGCCTGAGTTATACCCACCTCCAACTTCGTTTGGGGATGATACATATGGATGGTGGCAGTTGCAGAGTACGACCCCGCCTTGAGAACTTTATCCAGTTTCGCATTTGCGATATGCTGGTTAGGTAAAATCCCGCCCGAATCGTAAATCAGATCTCCGGTATCGTCCAGCACTACTTGCACTACGATAGGGTATACGTTATAGTTCGGGTTTTCAATGTTCCAGTTACCCTCACTCTGTCCCGTTTCAAATGTCGGACGGGTGTTGATCTTATAAGAAAACTGCGATGCATCCGCGGCCCGCTGCATCTGAGCTAACAGCTCTTCTTTTGACATTCCAGGCAATGACCCATCTTCCGCCGCGGAACCGGGAAACAAGTCGCCCGACACAATCAACGCCGGGGCTTTGTCTTTGTCCCACGGGAAGCGGATATATCCAAACTGGTGCAGGACCAGCAGCAGAGCGAGCAGGATAGCCACACCAGCTGCAATCCAGATCCATAGCTTTTTTTTCTTTTTAATATTACCGGTTTCCCGGAGGTCCTGTTGTGTATCAATGTCCATTGCGTCTCCTCACTTCCTCTTTATGACTCATCCAGTTCCAGACGGATTATTGCGTTGAGCACTGGTTTTTTGGGCTCAGAGAACCCGCCCTGATACCACCCGCTTAGCGTGAATTTACCGCTGGGGGGAAGCTCCGGCGTCACTACGCCACCCAGCCTGCCTAAAATGCCCGCCATGCCCAGCGGTGTACCGCTCGTATCCAGGCCGGTGATATTCATGTCCTCGAACGGCGTATCTGCCACACCCGACACGTCCAGCCTCAAATCGCCATCTGCACTGATACTCTGTACAAAGTGAATTCCGTCCGTATTGTTAACACTGACAGAGGCAATGGACACATCAATCGGGCGCTGGGAGTGGTTCGTGATTGTATATACAGGAGAAACCACCTCGCCGCCATCCAATTCAAACGCCGCCCACACCAGCTGCGTGGGAATGCTCACACTGATATTGCTGTCCGCAGCGGTGTAATGGATTGTGACCGTTATGCTTTCTTTGACCTTATACTTTTCAGTCAGAAGGTATTGTGATGGATCTCCCTCAACGGTATAGTTTAGCGGATAATGGTTTGATATTTGCGGAGCGGTCACTGTGCAAGAGGCATTAGGTTCAACCATCATTGGCGGTAGATTGATGTCGTCTTCGACTCCCTCCAAAACAAAAGTAACGATATAGACCCTTGTTCCTTGGGTATATACTACGTCGTAATTGTTGTACACATATTGAAACGGAGCGGTAAAATGGTTTGTTTGGATTTTCTGACTATGCAGGGCAATATCATTTACATCAATCATATCGTAAGCTCTGGAAGCCTTGTTGTCCGCAAAAACCACTGAACTCGAATTCACAGTAAGCATTCCGAGGCTAGTGACGTTAACGCCTCCGCCGTCAGCCGCCGTATTAGCGGAGATTTCGCTGGTGCCTTGAAAGGCTAGTGTACCGCTGTTGGCGTAGACTCCTCCGCCGTTCCTGGCCGCTTTATTGCCGGTAATTTTACTGTTATTAATTATTACGTTGCAGTTGTGAGAGTAGATGCCGCCACCGTAACCATATTGGCTTGTATCGTTGTTTGATGCCTGATTGTCCGAAATATTACACCTTTCGAGGATGAGCGTATTACCAAATGCCGCGATGCCCCCGCCTTCTGTTGCAAAGCAATTCCTTATATCTGCGTCTATCAACGTGAGGCTTCCTTTTGCTTCAATACCACCGCCTGTTTTATTGCCGTCCAATATAACATTTTCAAATGTAATTTGGACATCGCTGCCTGGGGGAATGATGAAATGGCGTGTACTATTGGAGATGAGTTTAACTGTATCCGCCCCAGCCGCTTTGATTGTTAAACTGTTAGTGTTTGGATTGACGGTCAGTGGTCCGGAAAAATCGATATCCCCTGAAATAAAAATGGTCTCTCCAGGCTTAAAAACAACGTTCTCTACAAGCATTTTTAAAACTTCAAAATCTGAAACCGTCACATCCGTAAGCGGCATGATGCCCAACGGCTGCCGCATTCCTGCGTTAATACTGGAAACCGTCGAATCCACTTCAACCAATATCGGGACACTATAAGAAGCCGTGCCTTCGTTGTTCATCGTAAACCGATTATCATTAGAAGCGGTCAGTGGCAGAAGATACTCTATGCCATCCAGCACTTCGGAAGCGACACCTACCACATAACTGCCAGGTTCCATGTTTTCAAAATTATATGTACCGTCTGTCAGCGTTTCGGTGGTTCGCACGGGTACGCTCGTATCATCTGATGCAAAAAGATATATAGTATATCCGGCAACGCCATTTTCTTCAGAGTTCATAATGCCATCGTTATTTTCATCCAGCCACAAAATACCGCTGACGTTGTTGTTTAGGATAATGGAATCTCCTGTTGCTTCTGTTTTCGTATTTTCTATTGTAGGCAGCGGACCAGGCACAGGCTCTTCCGTTCCAACCGATTCCGGCTCAGTTTCGATATCCGGACCTGGTTCCTGGATAGCATCAAGAGGAGGCTCTTCCTGATCATTCGTACCGGTCACAGCAGGTTCCAGAGAATTTAATAAATCATCCGGCACATCCGGTTGTGCAAGAGCCTGTGTGTTAACCGTGAATGCCATTAAAAACATAAGCAAGAAGACAAGCGCCTTTCTTGCCTGTTGTTTGCTTCTATTCCATTTTCTATGTTTGTTTCTTTCGATTCGCTGCATCTACATCCCCCCTTGCCCATGATCTTCCTTTGCCCGCCGTTTTTTTACCAATGACAGTGTTAAAATCACAATCCCTGCACATCCTACCGCGGCAAGCAATAAGTATAACAAAGGGTCCTGCGTATCTCCTGTTTGCGGGAGAGTCGTTATATCCACAACCTGCTGGCCGGGCGCTGTAGATTCTGTAGTTCCCGGAATCCCTGGCGGTGAAGTATGGTCGGGAGAGGGTGTTCCATCCTGCGGTATCGATGAGGGAACCGGCCCCACATATCCTTGTACTTCTATGGTTGCCTGTTGTGTATCCGCTGCGAATGCCACGGTTGCCGTTACCATAAACAGGGCCAGGCATACAGCCAGCGCAATACCGTATTTTCGTTTGTTCATCCTGATCCCCCTCCACCTTTTATTTATGCTGTGCGCATAAACACATATCCTTTCTCCACCCGAAAGAACCTGACCTGATAAGTATAGTTAACACAGCCCTACTTCAGTTGCGTTATGTTCCCAATGAATAGTTTTTTGTATCGAATTCACCTGCCATTTTGGATGTTGCATGATGAAGCAAATTATAACTGTTTTGTTCCTGAATTTTCTGTATCCAGGAATCGAATGTAAGATCGTTAAAAGTCGCTTTCAGAGCAAGATGGCATTGATTGAGCACAAGTATCAGTTCCGGCTCAAATTGCTCTCCCGCGCCTGCTTTCATCAAAGCAAAAGCTTTTTCATGGGGTAAAGCAGGCTTATATGCCCTCTCGGCTGTAATGGCATCATAAGCATCTGCAATCGCACAAATCCTGGCGATTACGGGAATGTCATAGCCTTTAAGCCCATAAGGATACCCCTTGCCGTCCCAGCGTTCATGGTGTCCCAAAATGGCATCTTTGGCAATCTTATAAAAGTCGTCATGTGCAAGATGGAGATTCTTTTCCTCTGAGATTCCTGTCAAAAAAGGAACACCATCCAAAAGAGGAATACCCTTGCATGGATGCTGCCGCATAATGGCCCACTCATTTTCATCCAGCGGCCCTTCCTTATTAAGTATCTGCGATGGAATCGTCAATTTCCCAAGATCGTGGTACAAAACAGCGCGCCCGATATATGACAGCCATTTTTCCGGCAACAGTTCTCCATTGTCGCGGTATTGCAATTCCAAAGCCTTTTGATACAAGACTTCGGCATAATAGGCTACACGTACACTGTGCCGCTGCAAATCAGGAGACATGCTGAAAATCAAGTGTGTGAGATATCCAACACTTCCATCCAAATTTATTCTAAGAGAGTGCATTCGTTATCTTTATCCTTCCTATACGAAACAAGTAAATTCATATCAAAACTGCGCTATTTCTTTCTGTTGGTGTTGTTTTTGATTTCCAGTAATGGTTACCTCGCCGCCGACATGGCAGCTTACTGACCCGCTTTCCGCAATAATGCCCCCTTGTACAAAACTTAGTTCATCCGTCAAAATCGTCCTGCACGTGATCTCTCCTACAACACAGGCACGATATAACTGTACTTGATTGGCCCGGATATTTCCGGTTACCGTACCACCACAATAGACAGTCCCTCGGCAAAAGACATCCCCATTTACTGCATCCCGAATCAGGAGATCGCCGCTGCTCTCAATATATCCATATGTTTCATCGCATTGCATTCCACTAAACTTGTCGGATTGAAAGAACTTGTTTTCCATTACTTCATTAACCTCCATTTCTATCTCTTTACATAGCAAGGTGCAAAATCTGATTCTAAGATTGCGCCATAGGTAAGAGGCAATCTGCTTAATCTTAAAAAGTATATTAAATTTTTTTCTGATTTTAGCGTCCGATGTTCCAAATTGGGTGTTTTTTGTATCGAATTAGTACAATACGTTCAACAACTTCTGACCCACCAATTAACTCCACTCCTATGAAGTCTTAAAAGTTACTATTTGAAGGAGCGGCTCATACTGCTTTTATCTGTTCAGTCCAAACTATAGGTTGCTTTTGCCATTTGTTCTACCGTTGTAACACCTTCCAAAACAAGCTCCTGGGCTGACTCTGCCAACGTCTTCATTCCATTTTGCCGGGCCATATCCTTAATCTCATCCAGCGTACGATTGGCATTCACCAGACTTTTCATTTTCTGATCCATGACAAACACCTCATGAATCGCCGTACGGCCGCGGTATCCCGTATGATTGCAATAGGGACAACCGCGTCCCCGCTTAACGGTCACCTCTCCGCTTATGCCCAGAAATGCCTTTTCCTGCTCGCTGGCAGGATACTCCTCTGTGCATCTCGGACAGATTTTTTTCAATAACCGTTGGGCCACCACGCCCGAAACGGCGCTGGTAACCATATATTTTGGGATACCCATATCAATCAAACGCGAGATAGAGCTGACGGTATCATTGGTGTGCAGCGTAGAAAGAACAATATGTCCGGTAACAGCGGATCGGATGGCTATCTGCGCGGTTTCCTCATCGCGGATCTCCCCGAGCATGATAATGTCCGGGTCCTGACGCAAAATAGAACGCAGTCCGCTGGCAAAGGTCATGCCGATCTGGGTATTGACCTGCACCTGGTTAACTCCGAACATCTGATACTCTACGGGATCTTCCAGCGTGATGATATTTTTGTCGATGGTATTAAACTCTTTCAGAAGTGAGTAAAGCGTGGTAGTCTTTCCGCTTCCGGTAGGACCGGTAAGCAAAATAATGCCTTCGGAAATTTTCATCAGTCGTTTTAGTTGGGCGAGGTTGAAGGGAGAAAGTCCAATCTGAGATATATCCATGACGCCGGCATCCCTGTTTAAAAGACGAATGACGATTTTTTCCCCATAGACGGCCGGAATCAAAGAGATACGCATATTCACCAGATTATTATCAATTTGTAGTTTGACACGGCCATCCTGCGGCCGCTTGGTTTCTGCGATATTCAGATCGGCCATGATCTTAATTCTGGTGACAATGCCGGAAAGGGTTGCCCGCGGCAGCTGCAATAACTCTTTTAAGTCACCGTCAATACGGACCCGGACCCGAATTTCCTGTTCAAACGGTTCGATATGAATGTCGCTGGCTTTCATATTAGCCGCGTCGGACAGAATGGAGTTTACAATACGAACAATGGGCGCACTGTCGATATCTGCAGAAGAAGTATCAAATTCATTGGCCGGCTTTTCTTCATTGCCCTGACTAAAATCGAGCAGCGCCTGTTCCGTATGCTCCGAACTGGTATAATATTGATCTAACACTACATTGATCGCCTGAAATGAGGCCAGCGCTGTCACCACATGCATTCCGGAGGTGATTTTAATATCATCAACCGCCTGAAAGGCAAGGGGATCGGACATAGCGATCCGCAGTTCATTTCCATTTACATCGATTGGCATTACATGATAGCCTCTTGCTATTTTTTCACTGACATATTTCACCGCGTCCGGATTGATCTCCAGGTTTTCCAGATCAACAAAAGGTATGTTAATTTTTTGTGCAATGCTTCTCAAAAGCTCCTTTTCACCAAGCGTACCGGAAGCAGAACCTTCCAAAAACGAGCGGCTTGAATCCATAAGACCACCTCCCAAACAGCTTGCTATACACCAAGCCAGTTTCTAAAAAAATTCATTATCTGTTCGCCAAAAACAGAAACAAAAAAAGCTGCAGCACAAACAGACGGTGCAAATGGAACTTCCATTTTACGTTCAATGCGTCTGTTTTTCATTTGAAAAAGTAAGAAAAGGATACAGCAGTAGAACGCAAGGAACCCGGTTACCAGTGTAGAAACCGGTCCTAAAAATGTGCCGATTCCGGCCAGGAGCAGCACATCGCCCATACCAAAACCTTCTTTTTTATAAAACAATCTGGCAAGCAGATAGATTGCTCCGTAAAACCCAAATCCAACGGCACCGCCGAAAATAATATCCATAACAGGCGTTTTCCCGATTAGATTGACTACTATGCCTATCGCAGAGAACACAAGCAATATCTGATCAATGATAATACCGTATTTGTAATCCATCACTCCTACGACAAACAGCATCGACCACAGCACCATACACGAAAGGGCCAGGGAATATTCCAGATACCTGCCATGCATCAAGAAGGCAAGAAGGAATAGGGCTCCTACCGCGAGTTCACTGATGAGGTATTGGTAAGGCAATTTTTTCCCACAATACCGACAGCGTCTTTTCAGGAAGAGAAAGCTGAACAGGGGGATTAAATCAGGCCATTTCAGCCTTTTATGGCAAAACTCACACTCGCTTCGTGAACGTACAACCGCTTTTTCATGGGGCAGCCTGTGCACAAGTACGTTATAAAAACTGCCCATCGCGGCGCCAAAATAAAAAAACCAGAAGGCGGTCAAACACAAAATAAGCGCATCCATCTTATCTTTCACAACTCCTTTCAAAAGTGAAATCCGGAGGCGGAACTTATTTTGTAACCTCCTTCTATTGCCATGACGTCAAAGGATCTGAAACATACACATAGCCGCATATACTCCTGCGAACAGGCACATAGCAAGAATCTGCTGGCCGCTGGCTTTCCAAAAAGCGGATGATCCTTTCTCGGAAGCGGGTACCGTCTTTTGTGCAGGTGTCGCAGGCGGTATGGGCGGCGGCGCGCCGGCACTTCTAAAAGGGGCCGTGGTGGACGATCCGTTTGCACTGAATTGCTGGAAATCTGACTTTACAGCTTCGCCACTTCCTCCAGCGTCCCCTGACAGGTGGATTTTCGTGTCAAAAGCAGTCTGGGGATCCTGTTCCGTTTCCATCGGATGTTTCAGCGTAAAAAGTTCGGCGCGCGGTGCTTTTTTTATCGGTACAGTATCCGATTCGCCGGCAGTCTTTGGAGTAAAGTCCGCAGAAATTTTATTCACCGGCTCATCCTCATTCTTTCGGGTAACAAAATCCGTAAGCAATTGCTCGATTTTGGATAACTTGCGCATCAGCAGCTCCATCGACTCATTCTTAGGATTTTCCGGTTGTCTGCTGCTCAGAGTGGCGATAAGCGAAAGCAGCTCACTTGTTGTAAGCCGAATCCCCTCCGACGGGAATGAAGTGGGAGCCGCTGCTCCTTGTGCCGCTTCTCTGGTCCCCTCGGAAGACCCCATAGCAGGCCGAACATGCGGCAACACATCTTCCTGTTCAAGAGAAGCTTGTGAGACTTCCTGCCCTGTCGTTTTCTCTTTGTGATTGCTCACTGCAAAATCCAATCCAACTTCAGCCGCCGGCTGCATAGATAGCTTCCCACCGCCAGCAACCGGCTCTGGTTGAAGCGTCTGCGTCGGTTCGTCAGCCGGATCACTTGCCAACGTTTTAGGCTGAATTTCTTTTAAAGGCAGGACTCCAATCCGCGATGTCTGATACGGCTGCTCCTCCTGTTCCTCCGTGCCGGACTTTGCGGGAACAGAGATGTCCTCCCGCACCGTGACAATATTGGATGTACCGACGGATACGATCCGTTCTCTGTCCAAGGTTTCCCTTTTATCCTTATCTGCAATAGAGATGGTTTGCAGCTCACCGGATCGTGCATTCACTATGGCCGCCTCCAGCCTTCCCAAAGGCAGTCCGCTTTCCGAATAAATCTTTGCGCCAACCAACTGGATATACTCTCCCTGCGAAAAGGAGCCGATAATCCGCTCCGGTGAACATTCTTTCATTTTTACAACGATGGAATATGCGTTCAACGATAGGATATCTTCAAAGCCAATAAAGAAGTGCGTTCCTTCCTCCGTGTCACTTTTTTGTGTATCTATCACCAGATAAGCCAGGGATAAATCACTTTTGTGAAATAATACCGTCAGCAGCTTTCCGATAGCTTCGCCGTTCTCGGTGCTAACGACCGGAACCGTAAACGTCTTTTGATCAATATGTATCGCCCCCACTGTCCTGCCTCCTCTCAATCATTTTGCAATTCATTCAGCATTTGTTTTGCTTGATTCATGCTCTGTTCGTTTGTTCCGAAATAAGCCACCATACGTAGGTATTTGACGGCCTCTTCCTTTTGTCCCTTTTCAATTAGATCATTGATGGATGCGAATATCTTTTTTTCATCCTCATCAAATACCTGTCTTGGCTGTACCGGAGGCTCCTCCCGTGAAAAATTAATCCCGCTCAGCGGCGGCGTCTCCTCTCTCGCACTGGTTGTAATCGGAATATCTTCCACCCTGACTTCCGCATTGATATGCTCAACGGACGCCCGCTCTTTTTTCTGCATAACAAAGTTCACAAGCAGGATAACAAAACTATTGATCAGCACTAAGAACCCAGCCGTTACTGCGGTGCAAACCGTATCCGAAAACGGTGCAAAAAACGGGATCAGACGCAGATGGGAATAAAACGTCTGAAAATAATACAATGACGCCGCCTGTTGCAGAATAAGAAAGAGCCAGACAAGCAGACTCTGATTTTTTCTGCGGATAGCTACAAGATATATGATGAGAAAATACACGAAAACCAGGGCGAAAAATTTTATAAAATCAGGCATAGCGTTCTCCTTTACCGTAATCTGTTCAGCTAAAAACTTTACCATAACAGCGAGCCGAATGCCTGCCGAACAGAAGCACCCAGTTCCTTAAGGCCATCTAACATATTGGATAAAGAAAACTGTTTTCTATATTCTCCCGATACAAAGTCCATGGGCATGATAAAGTCGGACGGAAGCTCCGGTATTTCGCTGCCCACGTTCAAACTGCCCGGATCGGCAAAACGGATAAACTCAAGTTCTAACGA
>JAEWSZ010000203.1 GCA_023397905.1 Bacillota bacterium
GCTCTACCATGCCTCCAGGAAATTCCCACCCACGTTGAGGATGCTTAATTAATAATACTTCGTTCTTTTCATTTGTTGTGATACCTGCAACTGATACAAAATGGTTTTTCTCCATATTTTCACCCCCAAAAAAATCTATATTAGTTCATACTTTTAAACAATACTGATTTAAAAGTAATTTATTACAGATAATACTACATCTGGAAGACTTCTATGTCAAGTTTCACCCCTTACCGCAATATTCAATTTTCAAAGATCATAATTTAGTTCGCACTGAACTTATACTGCCGGCCAGGATCGCCGGCACCAAATTCTTATTTGGCAAAGCATTAACCTATAAGTTCCAATGCTTTCTCCCTATTTTTTTACGACTATACCAATCATTGTTTTTCTCAGATTCTTCCGGATATTCTATATTTTCAAGATATTTACTTATAGCTTTAATTGCTGACAGATCCTTTAAGAGTGCTTCTGGTACCACTTAATAATGTTTCTATTTCATAAATGCTTGGTAAGTGTACATGTTCGCTGCTGAATCGGTCACTGGTTATTATCTTCTCGGGTGCCTTAAATCCAAACTTCTTGAAAAGTTCCCACAATTCAAAACACCATTTTTCAATCTGAGATTCCTTTGTACTATCTAATCTCCTTGATATTTCATAACCAATGCTATGAGCTTTTTTACTTAATGGAATATTCTCTTCGGCTGAAATTCTATCTTTAAGCTTTCTCATAACTTTGTTTTCCTCGTAGCCATGGTACAAAGGACAGAATTTATATTTAGTTCTTCAGGATTATGGAATTAAGCAATCCTTCAGGAGCTGCAAAATAAATCTTATGAAATACGCCTCTATATTTGTACCATTTATTCTTGCTTACATCCGCATAAAAAGCTTGCTTTGTGAGCTTAACTTCATATGCCCTTAAATCTTTAGATACATACATATGTGGTTTTAATGCAACTACATCAACACGGCCATTTTCACAACCAGGTACCACTATCTCTGTAAAAGTCATAAATTCACACTGTCTTAGATAATCAGCCAGATCTAGTTGTAGGTCACGTTCACTTTTCCACTCCAAATCATTCAACTCCCTTCCTTCGGTATGTATTTAAACTGCGAATTACCTGTATCCCGTCCCAACCGCATAAAAAATACCGCAGTCCATTTTACTGAATGTGCGGTAATGGAATGATTCTTGACATATCCATGGCAAATCATATACTTCGCTTTATGCTTATCTAAAGCGCATAGCATTTTAATAGAACTGATAATTTGTATCAGGCCCTTCTTCTAAGGGACGATATTTGGAATATACTTCAATGTCATTCCCTTCTGTATCCCTAAACTCCAATACCCAATTATCACCTATTCGCGTAAGTGGGAATACTATAGCTGCTTGCAGATTCTCAAGTTTTTCCTTAAAAGCTTTAATATCATTTACTTCAAAACTTGGAAGGCAGTTATCGCCAAACACAACGGTATCATTATACTGTTGGTAATCATACATACATAAACGGACACCATTTACGACAAATAAACCTGTTCTATCATTTGTTACTTTTTGCTGTAAAATTTCTTCATAAAATTTTACAGCCCGTCCCATATCTTTGACACATAAGTAAAGTGAGTTTAATTTAATCTCATATTCCATACAGTTCCCCCTATCCATTATATAAATATTCAGTACCGCACTATTCAGTTGTCAAAAATCATCATTTCCTTTAATTTCGACGATATCTATTTTAATTGTGAACCTATAACAAATTCATTTTACCATATAAACCCATACCTGTCATTCATCACTCGGATGCAGCTCCGCAAGGTCCGCGGCGGATTTTTGATCCGGTCGGCGGAAACATACGGCAATAGATTTTACAACGTTGATTTACGGGGTCGCCGGCGGTATAATTTTAACTAAACACTTAAATTTACAAAGAAGGATAGTGATTAATATGAGTGACCAGTTTCCCAGCCTGTTCTATCTGGCCCATGCAAGTGTAAAATTGAAGACTTCCGGCGGCCTGGTGGTCTATATAGATCCAAGCTTCGGCCAGGACTATTCCGAGCCTGCGGACATTGTTCTTATAACCCATTATCACGGGGACCATTACGACCTGGAAAAAATCAGCAGGAAGAAAAAATACAGGCTGATTACTCCCGGGGAAGCTCTGAAAAAAGGCGTCTACCAGAAATTTAACGAAAGCGGAATCAGCATAGAGGCAGTTCCGGCATATAACTCCAATCATCCCATAGACGAATGTGTCGGCTATATACTGGAGTTTGACGGAATAAAGCTGTACCACGCGGGAGATACTTCCAAGATCAGGGAAATGTCGGATCTGGCTTCCCAGAATATAACCTACGCCCTGCTGCCAATGGATGCGGTCTACAACATGGGACCGGAAGAGGCTTCGGAAGCCGCCCATGTAATAAAAGCAAAATATTACATACCTATCCACACGGGTCCCGACGGAGTATTCAGCAGGGAAAACATCGACAAATTCAACGTGGAAAATAAGATCGTGCTCACCCCCGGGTCAGTACTGGAATTAAAAAAGTAGGCCTGCGCCTACTTTTTTAATTCCTGCTTTCCTGTCACCTTGCTGGTGGTGTCCATTTTAAATGTATTTTTTGCTTCATCTGTGGTAAAGTAAACATTTCCGTCCACTGTGGCGTCAATCAGCTGAAAGTCCTTTACCGCCACATAGAGGTCTCCTTTGAAGGTCCCGTGCTGGATGCTGGCTTCAGGGCTGTTGACGGTGAGTTTGGGAGCTGTCAGAGTATATCTGGCGGTAATTGTGCGGTTTTCATCCTGATTGTACAGGGCGATCTTCCGCTGGATAACGTCTTTGCCCGCCTCATCCTTCTTTCCGTTCTTGAACTCCCCGTCAAGTGAAATATCCTTGTCGACGGTGAGATCCTTTGTTATGGCTATGATCCATGTGCCGCTGCTGCTTATGGCCTTTTCAAAGGCCGCCGCATTGTCCACAATTGAAGCTGAAGTTGTGCCATCCGGGGACGTGGTTGCCGAGGTATTCGGCGACGACGCCGGCGGTGTTGTCGTTGTCCCGTTTTGCGGCGTCTGCGTGGCACATCCCGTGGACAATGCAAATAAAAGCGCCAGCAGGACCAGTACATTTTTATTTCTCATTGGGAATATCCTCCTTAACAATATAAAATTACTAATTGACTTGGGACTTAGTATAACCCAAACTTTATATATTATTTATTTGAGAAATAAAATAAACTCTGATTGCCGCTTAATTTTATCTTTTTCCGGTAATCGCCCGGCGTGACCTTTTTTAATTTTCTGAAGTTGCGGAAAAAGGTTTCTTTAGATTCATACCCCACTTCAAAAGCGATATCGCATATCTGCATATCAGTGGAAGATAACAGTGTACAGGCATTCAGTACGCGGATTTCGTTTAAGATATCCGTAAAATTCTGATTTATATGCCGTTTCAAAATACTGCTTATGTATGATTCACTAAAATGCAAGTGGGCTGCCGCACTTTCAATTGAAATTTCTTCATGATAATGCAGATGTATATAATAGATTATTTTCCATACGGTGCCGGAACCGGAGGGGTAGGAATAGGTTTTTACTCCCCTGACAATTTTATACTGGTTTCTTTTATATTCTTCGGGCGTAATACCTTTTATCTCTCTGAAAACGCGGTGGAAGGTTTTCATAGAACTAAAGCCTACATGGGAAGAAACGGCATTTATAGGGACATCTTCCACTGCACTTAATACTGCGCAGGCATTCCGGATACGTATTTCATGCAGAAGATCAACAAAGCACAGACCGGTTACGGTTTTAATAAGATTGGTCAGGTGTGATTCACTGAAATGGAACCGCTCTGCCACGCTTGAAAGCGATATGTTTTCATTGTAGTGTATGTGTATATACTGAAGAACTTTCCAGGACACGTCGTTAATATCTTTTTCATCCCGCACCAGCATATCTGCCAAACTACCGTCATGTACCTTTCTGTATCGGTCAAACCGGATGAGCAACTCAGTGATTTTGATTTTAAACATCAGATTTCCCCAGGGTTCAAAGCTGTCCACCTCTTTTAACAGTTCGTCAAAAATAGAAGAAAAATGTTCCGATTCATCAGATGTAAAATTGACAAAAGGCTGTTCATATTGGCTGTTAAATATCAATTCATTCAAGTCCTTATCCTGTCCGCAGGTATCAGATATCAAATCCATACCAAATACACAGTTATATAGCCGCAGGGGATTTTTTGCATCACCCTTCAACTCGTGGACATGCCATGGCAGAAGGAGAGAAAAAGTGCCCGGTTTCATGATATGCTCAACACCATTGATAATTTCCGTGCCTTCACCGGATATCACCAGTGACATTTCGATAAAATCATGCCTGTGTGCCGGAACGTAACAATCTATCGTATTAATCACCATAGAAAAGGGCATCGTGGTATCGGAACCGGTATATCCGCTAAAGTAATAAAACGACTTGGCCATATCTTCTTCTCACTCCTCCGATAGAATTTTACCAGCAATTTATATTACAAATTATTATAGCAGAAATACAATATTATTTATTTAAATACTTCATTCTACAAAAATCTGAGACTATTCCAATTGAAAATGACACTGCTGTAAACTGTTTTGGCTGTAATATACTAATGTGCATGTGCCATACACAATCAAAATTCAGGAAAGGAAGTAGATAAATATGAAGAAAATCACGGCAGCGCTTGTGGGTGCCGGAATGAGGGGAGCTTATTCGTATGCACCGTATGCCCTGGAAAAACCGGAGGAATTGGAATTTGTCGCAGTAGCCGAGCCGGATGATATCAGGCGTGAGAAATTTAAAAAATTGCACAATATCCCTGACGGAATGTGCTTCAGTTCATGGGAAGAACTGTTGAACCAGCCAAAATTGGCAGATGCAGTCCTTATCTGCACTCAGGATAAGATGCACTACGAACCGGCGATCAAAGCCTGTGAGAAGGGGTATAATGTATTGCTGGAAAAACCAATGTCCAACAATCCGGCAGAATGTTATAAAATCGGGGAAGCTGCCAATAAATCAAAACAAATTATGAGTATTTGCCATGTTCTGAGATATACTCCTTTCTTCTCAACCATAAAGCAACTTATTGATGAGGGTAAAATAGGCAAGTTGGTCACCATCCAGCACAATGAGAATATCGGATACTATCACTATGCGCACAGCTATGTCAGAGGCAATTGGAGAAACTCAAAGGAAGCGAGCCCCATTATTCTGGCGAAATCCTGCCATGATATGGATATACTGCTGTGGCTTGCGGGCGCAGCCTGTAAAAAGCTTTCATCCTATGGCTCTTTAACGCATTTTAAAAGTGAAAATGCCCCAGCCGGCGTGCCTGAACGGTGCACTGACAATTGTCCCTGTGAAGACGAATGTATATTCAGCTCCAAAAAGCTTTACAGTACCGGCGGATTTCCCGGAACTTACTTTGCCAGTGCAATCTCAAGTGATACAAGCCCGGAAGGAATAGAAAAAGCATTGAAAGAAGGTCCTTACGGCCGGTGTGTCTATAAATGCGACAATGACGTTGCCGACCATCAGGTTGTAAACATGGAATTTGCCAACGGAGTCACCGCCGTTTTTACAATGTGTGCATTTTCAAGCGATATCAGCAGGACAATCAAATTATTGGGAACAAACGGTGAAATCAGAGGTATCATGGGAATTGAAAAAACCGAAATTGAAGTGGTGGATTTCAGAACCGCGAAAAAGTCCTCAATCACCATAGATACTTCTATGGAAAACGGCCATGGCGGCGGAGACAGCGGTCTTATCTCCAACTTTGTAAAATTATTGCGTGAAAACGCCGTCAATGAAAATCTGACATCGGCCAGTGTATCTGTACAAAGTCATCTCATGGCCTTTGCAGCCGAAAAATCCAGAATTGAAAACTGTAATATCGACATGGATGAGTATGTGGAACAGATAAGGAAAAGCATCTAAATTATATTCACCGGTTCTGAGCGAATAATGTAAATATAAAGGAGGAATCAAAATGAAACAGGTTTCAGCTTTTGAAAAGTTTGCATACAGCGTAGGCGCATTTGGTCAAAACATGGTTTATGGCCTTATGTCAACATATTTGATGATTTTTTACACTGATAATTTTGGTATTTCCGCAGCGGCGGTTGGTACTCTATTCCTGGTGGCAAGAATCTGGGATGCAGTAATGGACCCGGTCATAGGCATAATTGTAGATCGTTTCAACTCCAAATGGGGTAAATTAAGGCCTTTCATTTTAGTCGGAGGAACTCTGTCCGGTATTTTGACAATTGCCTGTTTCTTTAATCCGGATTTAGGGATTACAGGCAAAATGGTGTACGCGTACATAACTTATATAGTATGGGGTACGACCTACGGACTGATGGATGTCCCCTATTGGTCCATGTCCTCTACCATGACACTTGATCCGGATGAAAGGACGAAAATTGTATCCATTCCAAAATTGACGGGTATACTGGGAGCAGTTCTTGTAACAGTGGTAACTATCCCTATGGTCACAGCCTTCGGACATGGGGATAATGCCAGAGGTTATTTCTTTACCGCCCTTATAATAGGCTTGATTTGTGCCATGGGTGCAATATTCACCGCTGCAAAAACAAAAGAGCGTACAAATGTGCCGAAAAAAGAGCATGAAAAATTTTCAAAAAGCATCAATGTAGTTGCCAAAAACGTACCGCTTATTATAATTCTGCTGTCGACTCTGTTTACAAATATATCCTTCTTCATAAAGCAGACCGTTCAGACATATTACTTTACATACATTTATGGAGATGTGAGCAAGGTATCGGTGTTCTCTTTTATAGGAATACTTCCCATGATTCTGGCAATGCTGTTTGCAGCGCCCTTCTCTAAAAAGGTAGGTAAAAAAAATGCCGCAATCACAGTTGCTTTTGTTTCGGCGGTTTTTTGCGGAGCCATGTATTACTGCACTAACTCATTAGTGCTCCTGACTGTTTTTAATTCAATTTCTATGGCAGGAATCGGAGCCATGCTTGTCTTTACCATTTCCATGCAGGCAGATACCGTAGAATATGCGGAGTGGAAGACAGGAAAACGTTCGGAGAGCATCATTTTCTCCATGGGAACCTTCACAACCAAACTCTCTTCCGCCATAGGCGGAGCTTTTGTCGGATACTGGCTGTCTGTGATGGGATATATACCTGATGCGGCACAGCCTCCGAAGGTATTGTCCGGCATAAATATTATGATGTCCTGGGCACCGGCTATAGGCCTTCTGCTCATGGGAATCATACTTATGTTCTACAACCTGACCGAGAAACGCCACGCTGAAATTCTGGAAGCGCTTAAAGAAAGGCAGTATTAAAGTACTCAAAACCAATTGTTTGTATTGATTATATATCACCTTCCGTTGATATGGCAGCTTGAACAGCTCTATTTTAGCGGAAAGGTGATTTTTTATAACTTTTTGCCGTCCGGTGAATTTACTGTTTTTCATAATACGCATGTTAAACAGGCTGAAGCCCATAACTGAAAATATCTATCCTGGACGGATAGATATTTTCATAAGCCATACTTTCCTATAAATCAGCTGTTTTTAAATGCGAAATTGCCCGCTTGGAATACCGGGATTTCCTCTCCGGAGGAAGTCACTCCTATGATCTCCATGTCGGCTGTTCCGATCATAAAGTCCTCATGCACCAGAGAATCGTTTACTCCACGCTCCTCAAATTCGCTTTTGCTCAGCTTTTCAGCATCCTTTAAGCAAGGATAGGCTTTTCCTATCGCCAGGTGGCAGGAGGCATTTTCATCGTAAAGAGAATTGTAGAACAATATCCCGGAATTGGATATTGGAGAATCATGGGGCACCAGCGCTACCTCGCCCAGATAATGTGAGCCTTCATCTGTATCTATAAGATTCTTGAGCACTTCATATCCGCTCTCCGCTGTGAAATCAACGATTTTTCCGTCTTTGAAGCTGATGGAAAAGTTCTCTATCAGGTTTCCGTTGAGATTCAGAGGCATGGAGCTGACCACTTTACCGTTTACGCCTGTCTTTTTAGGCAGTGTGAACACTTCCTCCGTTGGCATGTTCGGCCAGAATACCTGTCCTTCGGGCGTGTCCTCGGAACCTCCCAGCCACATGTGCTTTTCCGGAAGTTCGACTTTCAGATCAGTACCCAGTGAGTTTTTGTATATCAGGTATTTAAACTCATTGGTATTTAAAAATTCCGTGCTCCTGGCAAGATTGGACTTGTGTAAATTCCATGCGGCCACAGGATCAGCAGCATCCGCCCTGACCGACAGCAATATAGCATTCCACAGCTTATCCACGGACTCCTCCTCCGGCAGCCCCGGAAAGACTTTTTTGGCCCAGCCCAGCGTTGGTACCGAAGCCACGCACCATGCATTTCTGTTGCTCATAATCCTTTCGGAGTACTCTTTCAGCGCCGTGCTTCTGGTCTTGCTGTCCTTTGCCATCCGCTTGGGATCCACGTCTTTCATGAGTTCCGGGTCTGAAGCGGCAATGCTCAAAAAAGCCGCTCCCTGCCTTGCATAGGACAGAAAAAATTCCCTGTTCCACTCCGGAAACTCTTCTAAGGCCTCTTCCGGCGCAAGCAAAAATCTGATTTTTGAAAGCTGCTCGTCCCTCCAGTTTATTACCACGTCTCTGGCGCCCTCTTCATAAGCTATTCGGGCCACCAGCCTTGTAAATTCCGCACACTCTATGGGGGAAACTATAACCAGCGTTTGATTTTTTTGAATGTTGACACCGGATTTTACGATCAGTCCGGCATATTTTTGTATCATCGTGTTATTCAGGTCCATGATATCATCCCTTCCAATATCAGTAAATTTAATATACGTATTATATAATACCCTATTAATCCCGCTAACACAACCTGCAATCAATACTCCTCGGAAAAGGATCAGAAATGCCCGGACAGCCGCCCCTTATACCTCGGTCCTGCATTGCTGTCCGGAGGCAAATGCCTTAAGTCCCTCCACAGCGCAGCGCACCATGCTGATAACCGCCGTATCTGTGTAAAATGCCACATGCTGGGTCATGATCACATTTGGGAACTGCCTCAGATAGGCCATGTTCTTGTTCTGAAGTATGTCGGTCCGCCTGTCCTCATGGTAAATGCCGCCTTCACCTTCTATGACGTCCAGGGCCAGCGCGCCGATTTTTCTGCTTTCAATTCCCCAGACAAGAGCTTCCACATCCATCAGCTCGCCTCTTGCGCAATTCACCAGTATAACTCCGTCTTTCATGTTTTCCAGCGTGTTGCGGTTAATCATATAATAAGTGCTTTCCATCAGCGGCGTGTGCAGTGAAATAACGTCGCATTCCCTGTAGATGGTGTCCAGGTCCGTATAGACTGCTTTGCCCTCCAGACTTTTGTCCCGGTATACGTCATAGGCCAGGATCCTGCAGCCGAATCCGGTCAGATTTTCAATCACAGCTTTCCCTATCCTTCCGGTCCCTATGACTCCGATGGTGAGTTCCCGCATTTCCCTGCCCTTCAGGCCTTTCAAGGAATAATCGTTGACATGCCCGCGCCACAGGGCCTGCTTGTAATGCCTTAAAGCCATCAGAATAAACATCACGGTGTAGTCGGCCACGCCGTTGGGCGGGTAGTTTGAATTGCATATTCTAAAGCCGGTTTTGTGGGCATGTTCCACATCAAAATGATCATAGCCTATGGTTCGGGTGGCGCAGCTGCTTATACCCCTCTCCAGCAGTGCCTCCTGGATTTCTGCAGTGATCCTGCAGCCGGCCAGTACCGTTATGCCGTCATAACCCTTTACCATGTCAATATTTTCATAGGACAGAGCTTCGGGAATGCATGTAATCTCGCAGTTAAATTCCTTTGAAAATTTCTCAAAGCTCTCCCTTTCATCGTCCCGGACTTCAAATGCCAGTATCCTCATTGCTATCACTCCTGTATACGGATATTTTCCGCCAAAATATATATTTACCCAAGTCAGTTGCCATGTGCCCAAGGCCGGCGGCTTTGGACTTTATAACCAGTATATAGATAGTGATTTACCTTTTCCAATATATAATTTTCATGTTATAATAACTAAAAGTTATTAATTGACTTTAAGCATTTATACAGCAATTTATATATCAATCGGAGATTTTTCAGCCGGAAAGGTTACGGTACCTGTCATGAATACCCGACAACTGGAATATTTTGTGGCGGTGGCGGAAACGTTGAATTTCACCAGGGCCGCCCAGAAATTTTACATTTCCCAGACTGCCATCACCAAGCAGATCAGCACGCTGGAAGAAATATTGGGCGCCAAATTGTTCGAAAGAACCAAGCGCCATGTGGAGCTCACTCCGGCGGGAGTTGTTTTTCTCAATGAAGCCAGGTCCATCCTCAACCGCGCGGAGGATGCCACGGAAAAAGTCAGGCTTGCCGCCAGCGGCATCACAGGCTATTTGAATATCGGATTTGTAAAGGGCTATGAAAAAACTCCCTTTTCGGACCTGATACTGGACTTTCACAGGGAATACCCCAATGTGTTTATGTCGTTTACCCGGAATAGTGTGGAAGAACTGTACAGGGCGGTGGAAAGCTCCGACCTGGACATTGTATTTAATATCAATTCCGAAACAAGGAAGGGCGGCGGCCTTAACCAGCATTTCATCAAGAAATACCCTCTGGTGGCCGTGGTATATCCCACTCATCCCCTGGCCTCCAGGAAGTCTGTCAACCGCAGCGAATTAAAAGACGAGGCGCTGCTGCTCATGAACGCCTTCAACAGAGAACCTGGCGAAAAAAAAGTAGTCATGGAAGACTACCTTGCAAGCGGCTTTATGCCACAGATCACCCAGCAGACCAGAGATCCCGAATCAATCCTGCTGATGGTGTCCGCAAATATGGGCATTGCCATCCTGCCGTCATATGTGGTGAAATATTTCAACCATTCCAGGCAGCTCATCATCATTCCCCTTGAGGGCGAGAACGAGACTGTGGAAATTGCAGCCGCCTGGAAGAAAGAGAACAAGAACCCGGCATTGAGCATGTTTCTGAAAATGTGCGGCATAACCGGCTAACCGGTAAGCAGTGGTGATTGCCCTGTTTTAAACAGCGAGTGTATTCTCTTTGACTTTGTTTACTTTCCGGAGCTCCGGATTTCTTCGCGCCTTTTGTTAAAATGCTCAACGTGTTCTTCCAGGTGCCTGTAATAATCTGACATCAGAAACTCCAGTGTAATGGCCTCTTCGCCTTTTACCCACACATTTCCCAGCACTGTCCTGTCGGTATTCTCAATAATATGAAGGAGCAGGCGGTTATAGCCATACCACAATGAAACGAGAGCCTCCCAATCCAGGCCGTTGTATTTTTGCGCCTTCAGCCAGGCTTCTCCTTCATATGCAGGAAACCCCAGCAGATCATCAAATTGCAGCCTCACAAACCTTTGATGATTGTTTGAAGCGGAGTCCACAAGGTGCCCCACTATTTCTCTCAGGGACCATTTGTCCTCCGACAATACGGTATCCGTCATTTCCGGTTTTGTTGCAAGCAGCTGCTGATAGAAGGAATCAATTATTCCTCTGAACCTTTTTGTATCAAGCATTTTTTCATCCTCCTATTTTTGGCATTTTTCACAATAGTAAATACTTCCGCCCAGATAAGCCTCTTTTTTTATAATGGTCCCACATGCAGGGCACGGCTTGTCTGCCGTGTTTCTGCTGAGAATGGTCTTATACCATCCCGTACGGCCCAAAAGATCCCGTTCGGTATCTCTCCCGCCCTTAAGGACCATTTCCTTCAGTACACTTTTTACCGAAGTATACATTTCTTTATATTCAGCTTCCGACAGACTCGACAGGGTGCGCTTCGGATGGATTTTCGCCGTCCAGAGTATGTCCTGGAGGACACCGTTTCCAAGTCCGGGTATGCGCTGCTCGGTAGCCAGAAAGGCTTTGACTGAAAGTTTGGGATCCGCCGACAGTGACATAAAATACTTTTCATCAAAGCCATCTTCAAGCGGAGACGGACAATCCCTGACTATATGCTGTACCGGCAGGCCGTTTCTGTCGCCTTCCCCGAAACAAAACAGGCAGCCCCACATCTGTACCGTGCATGTAATGGCGGTAGAATCGCCGAACTCTATAAAGAGCTGGTGCTTTGGCGGAAGCTTTTCCCCGGCAGTATGATAACGGACAGGCGTGCTTATGAGCAGCACCGTATCCTCTGCTCTTATTCTCAGGCTTCCGCTGTACACATGCGCACCGGTAATAGTTTTTCCGGCCAGCTTTTTGGGGTAATCCGCCATATTTTCCGAATACCATGCAAATTTGTGGGGAGTGTGGTTTGCTTCCGCATTAATAATGGTTTTCCCCTTTAATATACGGTTGATCTGCTCAGCCAAAACATATGATTCAGGTAATTCTATCATATGTATGTCCCTTTCATATCTACTGAGGTACGGTTGCCGTATCCGGAATCAAAGCAAATATCCGCTTTCCGGTACGCATTTCACCCCACCTTCTCCCGCTTTCATTCCAGGGGCTTTTTCAGTTTCACAGCCTTTGTGGCCATGTATATGGGCATATAATCGTCCAGCATGGATTTTGCATTTTCCCTGTTGTTGTCCTCATAGAGTCCGGTTATTACAAGACCGGCATCAAGCTGCCCTTCCAGCTGATCCTCCAGAGTATGCCCGAATTCCAACGCCTCCCCGTATCTCAGGAAAAGCTCCGTTTCGGCTCTGGCATCCTCATTAAAAGGCGAATATGGTATCTTGTGGGAAACCGCAAGCCTGTTCTTTGACATTTCCATGCTGTCAAACATGTAGATTGCCGGATTTGTGAAACCGGACAGCAATATCCCTCCGGGCCTCAGCACCCGGGCGGCTTCCTTCCACACAGGCCTTATATGGGAAACGTATACATTTGACACCGGATGTATAATCAAATCGAAGCTTTCGTCTGAAAATACCGAAAGGTCCCGCATATCCCCCTGAACCGTTTTGATTTCCAGTCCTTCGTCCCTTGCCACCCTTTCGTCGGTTTCAAGCTGTTTTGAGGAATTGTCAAAAACCGTAACCTCCGCCCCTGCCGCGGAGAGCAGAGGTGCCTGCTGGCCTCCGCCCGAAGCAAGGCAGAGGGTTTTGCAGCCCTTCAGCCCTGGAAACCAGGTGGCCGGAACAGGTTTAACCGGAGTAAGGTACAGTCTGAACTCACCATCGCGGGCCTTAACTATTTCCTCATGGGATACGGGTACGGTCCAATCTGACTGCCCTCTCTCGGCCTGCCTGTCCCAGGCGGCTCTGTTGTGGACTGTTATATCTATATTTTGCATATATCCGCCCCTTAAGATTTATAATAATAATTTTATCACAATTAACGGAAACCGGTATATTATTTTATCCAAATCCTGGCGGACATCAGAAAAAAGAAGGGGTTATTGACACTACAGGCCAACGGCCCGCAGTGCCTGTTCCAGATCATGGATCAGGTCCTTCTCGTCCTCAATCCCGATGCTCAAACGGAAGAAACCTCCGTGAAATTCTTCCGGATAGAGGTATTGCCGTTCATCATTTTCGCCCAGAAATACGATAAGGCTTTCATCATGCCCCAGCGATACCGCAGATGTGATAACGCGCAATGCGGCGACAAACCGGTTATGCGTCTCATGGCCGGCATTCAGCCCAAATGCCAGCACTCCGCCGAAGCCGTTTATCATCTGCTTTTTTGCCGTTTCATGGCCCTTATGGCTTTCAAGTCCGGGATATGCCACAAAGCGGACGCCCTTCTGTCCCTCCAGGCAGCGGGCAACCGCCAGCGCGTTGCGGTTGTGTTCACGCATCCTCAGAGGCAATGTCACGGCGCCCCGCATGATAAGCCATGCATTGAAAGGGCTGATGGCTCCTCCCAGGTTTATCATTGAATCGGCGCGTATGCGGTCGATCAGGTCTTTAGGACCTATTACGGCGCCTCCCATTGCATCGCCGTGGCCATTTATGTACTTTGTAAGGCTCTCCACCACCAGGTCCGCTCCCAGTTCCAGCGGACGCTGGCTGTAGGGCGAGGCAAAGGTATTGTCCACCGAGAGCAGTGCGCCGTTTTCGTGGGCAATCCTGGCGATGGCCTCAATATCACTGATCTGTGTGGTTGGATTGCCCGGTGTTTCGATGTGTATAAGCTTTGTGCCTGGCCGGACGGCGGCCCGTACTTTTTCCGGATCAGAGGAGTCTACAATGGTGGTTTCAATTCCGTATTTTTCCGGCAGCAGCTCGTTGAGCAGCCTGTAAACCGCGATATACGTCACATTGGAGAACACCGCGTGGTCGCCGGATTTCAGAAGTGCAAAAAACAGGCCGGACAGCGCCGCGACCCCGCTGGCCAGAACTACACAATCTTCTCCGCCTTCAAGAGCTCTCAGCTTTTCCTGCAAATAGCCCTGGTTAGCCCCTCCGTTTCTCGTATACAAGGGTTTCTCCCCTGCACTGCTCCAATTCATGTCAGTAGGATCATAGGGCAGCTCATAGCTGTTGGCCATAATAATTGGCCGCCTGATAGCCCCTGTTTCCCTGTCCACGTCGTTTCCCGTGTGTACGGCTCTCGTCTGAAAACCGAATTCATTGCCGTATGTGCGCTTGCTCATCAGCCTCATCTCCCTGGTATGGATTTACATATTCAATCATAGTAATCATATATGTTTTGATTATACCATTTGCAAAGGATTTGTCAATTAGCCACGCCCATTGTGTGCCTCACAAAATCAACCTTTCATAGCAGTCGTACCATTCGTAGCCGGGTTCCTTTATATGAAAGAATACCTTCCCCGCAAATTCAAAGCCAAAACGGAGATACAATCTCTCTGCGGCCTTATTATCAGGAAAGGCGTCCAGCCGTATTGCCTTATAGCCATTCTCCCGTGCATGGTCCAGAATGAATTCCATGATAGTCTTTCCCAGGCCTTTTCCGGTTTCACCGGGCTTTATGACCAGGGTGTGCAGTACCAGTACTTTTCCGCCTTCATACCTCCAGTCTAACTTTTCATACTGGGGCGGCTGGTTTTCATTGATTATAAAAGTACCGCAGAGCTTTCCGTCAATGCTGCAGCAATAAAGACTGCCCTCCTCAAAACCTTCAACCGCTGACCTTCTTGTGGGATAAACACCCCTTTTCCATTGATTTATTCCCTGGCTGTTCAGCCAGTCGATGGACCCGTTATAAAGAGCTTCAATTGAATCAATATCATTTTTGCCGGCTTTTTGTATGAGAATATTATTCATCTATGACCTCCGGGCATACTTTCATTTTCTTTTTATTATTATTGTATTTTCTGGTCTATGAATTGTCTATTTTGAAATCCATTGAGTCATTCCAGGCCCTAAATGCTCATTTGGCCTTTCAATAAAACCAAACTGCCTGTAAAAAGATTGTCTGCCTTTTGCGGCCATCAGATTGACAAAAACTCCTTGTCCTTCTGCAAGGTTATCTTTTATATGCCCCATAACCATATCCATCATGGTTTTTCCTATTCCCATCCCATGAAATTCCGGCAAAACAACCACATCCACAATTATTGCAACATATCCTCCATCACTTACCACTCTTGCCATACCGGCAGTTTTACCTTTATAAACCGCCGAAACAATATATGCGGAATTGTCTATACCCGTTTGTGCCTGCTTATTTTCTATTTCATCCCAACCCACAGATTTACGCAAATTATTATAATCTGCCAGAGATATTGAATTTATATATTGCATATCTGAACAATCCATATATTTCACCCCTATCCGCCTAGAATTACGGCCATGCTATGTCCTCAGATTATACCTTGCCATAAGGTACTCATCCGCATACTTTCCGTTTCTGATAACCGCATACCGCTTTATTCCCTCTATTTGAAACCCCATAGACTGGTACAGCCTGACCGCCCTTTCATTTTCAACAAAAGCGGTAAGCTCAAGCCTCACCAGCATCAGCCAGTTATCTGCCAGGTCAATCATTTTTTTAAAAAGCGCAGTTCCGATCCCCTTCCCCTGATAGTCCGCATGCACCATTATACCCACACTGGCAGAATGTCTTAACCTGCCGCTTCCGTACACCTTCATGCCCACCATGCCGGCAACTCTTTTAATACCCTTCTCCTCCACCTCCGCCACAAGCAGGTGGTCATGCTCTGAAAGGCCTTTTATGGAATCCTCCGAGCGCGCGATCCGTTCACTGAACATGCCGTACATATTTTCACGGACCCCGTCCATACCTCTTATTTCATTGATGGCCTCAGCGTCCTCCAGCTTTATGGGCCTGATTGCAAAATCCATCCAAATCCCTCATCTCATCTAAATTTTATATCTATATTATTTTTATCCATAACCTTCATAAATTGCACATTATCACTGCAATATTCCGGTTATTATCAACCGGTTTGCATACTATGCAGTCAACGATGTCACAGACATGGGAATGAGCCCGTCACCTGTTTCAAAGCCGCACCGCCGGTAGAATTCCGCCGCAGTATCATATGCAATAAGGGTTTTTCTCATGTAAGTCTTGTAATGCTCCAACATAAATAAAACCAATTCCTTTCCGATGCCTTTGCCCTGATATTCCGGCCTTACCAGCAAATACTGAAAATACACATTCATGACCCCGTCGGACATGGAGTTAATTAGCCCTGCCAGCCTTCTTTCATCCCAGGCCGTATAGACGCAATCTGAATTTTGCATGGCTGTTTTCAGCTTTTCAGGGTATTGTCCCGACGACCATCCTACGGAAAGAAACAGCTCTTTTAAATCGTCGCTTGATAAGTCTTTAATGCTTTTAAAAGTAATATCCATTTAATTTATATCTCCTTCCAATTCTGCAAGTCTGATTTCGTTTTTTAATGAATCTTTTATTAATTCCACAAGAGGTTTGTTTTTTGAAAAAAGGCATGTATCCTCATCATTCCCTGATATATTTCCGGTCAATACCTGGGATGAATCCGCAATCAACCTGACCTGTCCCGAAGGTTTATTAATCCTGTGAATCACAACACCCTGAAGTTCAAAATTTCCCGATACGATTGCAACTACCTTGAGTCCTCTCTTTGCCGCACCTTCCAGTTCCTCTTTTAAAAAGGGGAGTTCCTTTTCCGATATGGAAACATAAATTCTTTCCTTGGTATCACCTATTATATTTTTTATTTTGTCAACTATGTGTACAAATCCGTTTATTGTAATATAGGGCTCAGATGTTTTACGGGGTTGAGGACAGTCCCGTTTTATCTGGTTAACTATTTTCTGCATATGCACTATCACATTCCTGCAGTATTCCTCCGCAGGTACGGCCATATAACGGGGCACTGCTCCTTCGACAACATAAGCTGCCCCTTTGTCAACCATTGCCGCCAATGCTTGATATGCATTAGCCCTTGGAATCCCGGTAATTTTTGCAGCTTCATATCCCGTGAGTTCTCCATCTCTGCAAAGTGCAATATAAAGTTCCGATTCATGCCTTGTAAGACCTGTTTTCATCAAACATTCGGATAGATTCATCCATTAATCCTCCATGCAAGTAGCATTATCATATAGTAGTATGTTTTACTGCTACTAGTATATATATTTATTTTAGCTTTGTCAATAAATCACTCCGAATCCATGGATGTTCAAGCCTTTCTGTTTTTATTATTCACAGATATTCTTATTTACAGGGCTGTTTTAATTGATTTGAAAATGAATTAGCTGTACAATGTTTCCAAGGAAACATCCGGGGACTCTATCCCTGGCAATCCATGAATACATTGCCGGATACAATCCCCGGCGGCAAAGGAGATGTGCCTTATTCAAAATACTATTCTATTGGCGCAATTTGCGGAATTATATGAAAAACAGGATGTGCTCTCCAAACTCACATCCCGTGAATTTCTTCACGGCTACGGCTACTCGGAGATTCATTGCATTGATGTGATCGGCCGGACCGAGGATCCCAATGTCACTATGATCGCCCGGAAATTATCCATGACCCGCAGCGCCATCAGTAAAATAACCAGAAAACTGCTTAAAAACGGGGACATACTCAGCTATCAGTCAGCCGTAAACCAGAAGGAAATTTATTTTAAGCTGACGCCCAAAGGCTGTTCCCTGTTCACTGAGCACGAACAAAGACACTCTGCCTGGGAAAAACGCGACAATGAATTTTTTGAACAGATCAGCCCGGAAACACTTGCCACAGTCAGCACATTTCTGACCGGTTTCAACACGTACCTGGACAGGCAAATCAAACAACTAAAGCCCTAGTCTGCAGTCAATGGGAAACAAGGTACACCATCTCTCCGCTCAAGTAAGCGCAGGCGTGAGGACAAATAGTATGTGGTTTGCCCGGTCCCCTTTATTAATAAACCGGTGCTTCACATTGGGAGGGATGCGGACCACGTCCCCTTCATCCAGAAAATATTCAACGCCCTCCAGTTCAACATATGCCTCGCCCTTCATAACCACGGCGATCTCTTCCTTGTCCATGTGGGAATAGTGGCTTTCCGTGGTGCTGGCATGGGCGTTCAGGTCCATCATCAGTAGCTCAATATGAGCTTTCATAAAATCCGGCGTAAGCACGTCATAAACAATGTGATCGTTGTTTTCCCTGTAAACCTTTTTGCGGTCCCGCTTTTTGGATATTAAGGATTTTGTGTCAATATCATTTATGAAAAGCGTGTAAAGAGGTACATTCAGCGCCTGCGCAATAAGCTCCAGCACGCTGAGGGAAGGATTTGCCTGCCCTCTCTCGATCTGGCTTATGAGCGAGGTGCTGACCCCGGCATAATCCGCAAATTCGCGGATGGTCATCCCTTTTTTCTTCCTGTAATTGAGTACTGTCTGTCCGAGACGGTGGTAGTTCATAACGGTCTCCCATCCATAATAATGCGTTTTTTCTTCTTTTTGTATTAACATAATGTAAATCGCAAATAAGGCTGTTATTTATGCTGCAAATAGCCTATAATAACTTTTGTACATTATATTATACCATGTATTTTATATTTAACAAACAGAGGGAGTTATGTGATGCACTCAAGGATCATCCGGTATTTTGCTTTAATTTCAGGAGTATTTGCCCTGTCCACTTCGGCTGTTTTTGTGAAGCTGGCCGGCGCTCCTGCCTCCATCACCGCTTTTTACCGGCTTTTCCTTGCCGTACTGGCGCTCCTGCCGTTTTTATTATTTAAGTCGGAATACCGACGGGCCCTGAGGGCGTTGTCAAAAAAACAACTGGCTATAGGCTTGCTGTCGGGATTATTTCTGGCAATACACTATATTTTATGGTTTGAATCCCTGAACTACACC
>JAEWSZ010000230.1 GCA_023397905.1 Bacillota bacterium
GCCCCTGGCCCACGCCATTCCGGAGGGGATTGCCAATATCGCCATCCCGGCGCTGGTTTTTCTCGGCATGTTTCTGGCCGACTGGAAAATGGCGCTCCTGGCTCTGGCCTCCCTGCCTTTGGGGGCCCTTGCAATGATGGCCATGTACAAGACTGGAACCGGCAGGATGGAACAGTATTACGCCGCAGCCCACACGATGAACCGCACCATCGTCGAGTACATCAACGGCATGGAGGTGGTGAAGGTGTTTAACCGGGACGGCGAATCCTATCACCGCTATGAGCGCGACATTAAAAGCTACCGGGACTTCACCTTGGCATGGTACAAGGTTTGCTGGCCGTGGATGGCGATCTATATCTGCCTTATGCCCTGTGTGGCCCTCTTTGTCCTGCCGGTGGGCGCATATTTAGTCCTGCATGGCTATTCCACCTTGCCGAATCTGGCGCTGGCCCTCTGCATGTCCTTCGGCATCGGTGCGCCGCTTTTGAAGATGATGGGGTTTTTCCCCAGTGTTGCACGGATTGAGTTTGTCGTGAACAACCTGGAGCAGATGATGGCGGAAGCGCCCCTTGCGCAGGCGGATAAACCATTTACCGGCAATGATCATGGGGTGCGCTTTGAGAATGTGCGCTTTGCCTACAAGGAGACCGAGGTACTCCACGGTGTGACGCTGGATATTCCCGAAGGAAGCCTGACGGCCCTTGTGGGTGAGTCGGGCAGCGGCAAGAGTACGCTGGCAAAGCTCCTGGTGCATTTTTACGATGTGAGTAGCGGCACGGTCAAAATCGGCGGGCAGGACATCCGGGACATGAGCCTGGAAGCCCTCAATGACCAAATCTCTTATGTGGCGCAGGAACAGTTTCTGTTCAACATGAGCCTGCTGGAGAACATCCGGTTGGGCAAGCCGGACGCCACTGATGCGGAGGTGCTGTCCGCCGCTGAAAAGGCCCAGTGCGGAGAATTCCTCACCCGTCTGGAACATGGCATCCACACCCTGGCCGGAGACGGTGGAAAGCAGCTTTCAGGCGGTGAGCGCCAGCGTATCTCACTGGCCCGGGCCATCCTGAAAAACGCGCCCATCGTGGTGCTGGACGAGGCAACAGCCTTTATGGACCCAGAGAATGAGGAAAAGATGAACGAGGCCATCGCCGAGGTGATTCGAGACAAGACGGTGATTGTCATCGCCCACCGGCTGCATTCAATAATTGATGCGGATCAGATCTTGGTGCTTGACAATGGCAACGTAGCCGCCGCGGGAACCCATGAGCAGTTACTTGAAGCTTGCCCGGCCTATCAAACGCTCTGGCAGGCTGCCGAGGGCAGCGCCAGGTGGAAGGTCAGCGCCGCAAAGGAGGGAGAAACCATATGATCGCCTTAATGAGCCGCATTTTTAACGCTTCAGGAAAATACAAGAAGAGGATTGCCTGGGCCTTTGTATTCTCGTTTTTGAGCGGCATACTCAAAAACGCGCCCATAGCGCTTGCGTTTTTTGCCCTTTCCGCCTTTTATCATGGCACCGCAACGGCGGAACTCTGCCTGCAGATTGGTATCTCGTTGGTCGCTATACTGCTACTGCAAATGCTGTTCCATCACATCGCCGACCGACTGCAGTCGGCGGCGGGTTTCCTGCTCTTCGCCGACAAGCGGATGGAGCTTGGCGCCCATCTGCGCAAAATGCCTATGGGATACTTTACCGAAGGCAATATCGGCAAGATCAGCTCGGTACTCTCCACTGACATGGTGTTTATTGAAGAAAACTGCATGACTGTTCTGGCCGACATGATGAGTTGGATTTTTGCGGAGGTCATCTTGGTTGCGTTTCTCTTCTTTTTCAATGTATGGATCGGTCTTGCCGCGCTTGTCGTATTTCTATTGATTTTATTGCTGGGACGAGGGCTCACAAAAGAGGCGGTTGCGGATTCTCACATCCGTCAAGCCCATCTTGAAAATCTCACCGAGGCGGTGCTGGACTTCACCGAGGGCATTAGCATCATTAAGACCTATAACCTGCTGGGCGAGAAGTCAAAGACCCTCGCTGACAGTTTTGAGGATTCCTGCCGTAAGAGCATTCAGTTTGAAGAAAATCACACGCCCTGGCAGCGAGGGCTGAATTTGATCTATGGCCTTGGCACTACCCTGGTCATTGGCCTGACCGTGTTCCTGTATGGGAGGGGTATGTTGGATGTGACTTATCTGGTGGGCATCATGCTTTTTGTATTCGATCTGTTTGGCCCTATTAAGGCACTGTACGGTCAGGGCGCGCGGCTCACCGTCATGAATAGCTGCATGGACCGTATCGAAGCGGTTTTTGCCGAACAAGAACTCGACGATACGGGTAGAAACACCATCCCCGAAAAAAGCGGATCTCCCGAGGTGCGGTTTGAGAACGTCGGCTTTGCGTACGGCGAAAAGGACGTGCTTAAAAATATCTCGTTTGAGTTACATGCAAACCAAATGGTCGCTCTGGTCGGCCCTTCCGGCGGAGGCAAATCCACCATTGCCAGTCTTCTCGCCCGCTTCTGGGATGTGAAATCAGGGCGGATTCTGGTGCGGGGGCAGGATATCCAAACCGTTCCTCTCAGTGAACTCATGGATCACATCAGCATGGTATTTCAGCGGGTCTATCTGTTCCAGGACACCATTTATAACAACATCAGTATGGGCAGGCCCTCTGCCAGCCGCGAGGAAGTGGTGGATGCGGCGAAAAAGGCGCGTTGCTATGACCTTATCATGGCGCTGCCGGATGGTTTTGACACTGTGGTGGGTGAAGGCGGGGCCAGTCTCTCCGGCGGTGAGCAGCAGCGTATCTCCATTGCCCGCTGCATTTTGAAGGACGCCCCCATCGTCATTCTGGATGAGGCAACTGCCAGCGTGGACGCGGACAACGAGATTTACATCCAGCAGGCCATCAGTGAGCTGTGCAAGGGAAAAACCCTGCTCGTCATCGCCCACCGGTTGAATACCATACGACACGCTGACAAAATCCTGGTCATCGCGGACGGAGGCATTGCGCAGCAAGGCTCCCATGAAGCCCTGATGGAGCAGGGCGGAATCTACAAGCAGTTTGTGACCGCCAGAGAAAACAGCCGGGGCTGGAGCCGAAGAAACGCTGTGTAGACGTACTCTTTAAGATACCAATAAGCAGGCTTTGCAGACCAACTATTGTATCGGCAGTTATTCTTTGCAGCCTAATTTCGAATATGGGAACGTCGATATTTATCATTATTGCGGCTTAATAGCGATAGTCGTAAGTGCTATGGTAACAGGTAGTCTTTTAAACAAAGTGAATCGCATGGAAAAAGCCAATCAGAATCTTCTCTTTTGAGAAAAGTTCAGACTGGCTTTTTTGTGTTTTCGTATTCAGCTTTCCAGTGGGTGGGTTTACGTATTTTTTAGCCCTAAAGTTCTTATGGTTTGGCGGCATAGAAATTCACTCGTTTTTCCTATCATTTTATAAATTTTCAGATGCTCAATATGTTTATAATATGGCTTCACAATAATCTGCTTCTGGCATTAAGTAATATTCTATAATCCTCATTTTTTACCCCAATTTCAATTTGTTATTCAAAAGAGATTATATAAATACTCTACGTTCGCCATATCTCTCAAAGGCGCACCTAATATAAATAATACTAAACTCATTACTTTACCGATAACCTTTCAATTCTACATAAAGCTTCTTCCAAAGTTTTCTCGTTTTTCAGCAAACGCATTACTTCTGCGCTACGGTTTCGTATATGCTCATCATCACACACATTTTTAACAGTATTATATAATTGTCTGCCGCTACTTGGGAAGGATCTCACTCTTTTTCCGATTCCAAGCGCTACAACACGTTTGGCATTTGATATTTGATCATTTATGACCGGCATGGCAACCATCGGCACGCCATACATCATGGCTTCATTGATGCTATTCATTCCGCAATGCGTTAGAAAGACATCCGCATGTTGCAACAGTTCGATTTGAGGAACAAAGGAATACGCATAGATATTGTCTGGAATCTTGCCCAACGTTTGCGGCGGAACTCTGCCTGTGTTGAGAATAACGGACATATCCTTTCCACCAAAGGCTCGGATACATTCTTTACAAAACCCTTTATTGCTAATAATGCTACCTAATGAAATATAGACAATTGGTGGCTTCAACTCCTCATATGGAATTTGCTGCGAAATCGCACTCACTCCACTCTTGGGAACCATGAATAGATAATCTTCTCCAAACGCTTCTCTATCGGTCTGAAACAGTTCAGGGACATAGACAATGTTTAACGCAGGCTTGTCGTTGATAACAGCCTCGCCCAGCGTTTTGTGCGTAAGGCCCATATATTGCGCATTCTTCTTTCCCATCACCTGTAAATCAATCAAAACACAGGATAGTTTGAAAAACCATGAAGCGTCAGAAAGCATGTTTTGATTCCAAGCTGGCTGCGAAAACTGACGGACACACGGAATGCCAAGTATTTCAGAGATTCTGCTCCCCGGATAGAAGAACATTTCATAAATAAGAATATCAAATTGCCGTTTCAAATTCACTGCGGTGTCAAATGCCGCTCGAAAGCATGTGGTCTTCTTCTGCTGTTCGGTTGGCAAAGTAGGATAATTCACATAAGGAATAAACTCCGTGCCAGTTCTTTCTATTTTATCACGAAACTCCTCTGCGTTAATGTAAGATACTTTGTGACCTCTGCGCACCAACGCCTCTGCCAGCGGCAGCGTCGGATTGGTATGTCCCGCATAAGGGACGTTAATCATTAATATAGCTGCCATACAGTCCACCCACTCACTACTTTCTAAATAATTGACCTTATAGCCAACGATAAATATGAATTTGCTACAGGGATTACTTAACTTCACCCGCTGTTAAGTAATCCCTTTTTCGATTCTTTATAAATACCACTTCCCAAGTTAAGCAAAGATCCTATACTTATTTTGAGCTTTGTATTTATCCTATCGCCTATGATGTAATCGGGGCATTTCAAGCACAATTCCAGGAGACCTTACAAAAAACACTTCGGGAATATTCGGATTATTCATTCTAATTTTATTTTCTAGTGCTTTTGGGATTGGAGGTAAATAGGCGATACTGGTGTACCGAAAATTTTTATTGGCGATCCTATTATATAATCTCATGAGAAATTTCACCCATACGGTGGGCGGATTTAAAACTTCTTCTGCACCTAATAATGTATATCCATCCGCATCGAAAAAAATCAATAATGCCGTACCCAAGTCACAATAATCATTGTTTACAATTTCTTCTGGAATTTCATAACCGTCGTTCCAGTTATAGTTCCCCGCTATCGTATGAAGAATTAATGGCTCATCGATTTTCCTGATCTCTTCCTTAATGTTTTCAATATCTTCAGAGAATAATATACTACTTATCCATCTCCTATCGTCGGCATTCATAAGCCAATCCTCCCTTGGTTTTATTGATATATGTCTAACCCGATATTTAAAGTCCCTTTTCCTGTGGTTTCCCATCTCTTCGCACAACTTGCCCCTGGGTCAAGTATAATCCTAATCAAAATCTTCAAATAATTTTTGTTCCCAATGAGATGATTTTTGTATCTAATTTCATTCTCAGCTTCTTCAAGGGAGCCCTTTTAAAATCGATGCTTAACTGTTTACAAGTTGACATAAGTAACCAATTCTCAAGTTAGAGCATATAATGTTACAGGCCGTACTTTACAAAATAATGGCCTTTTGTGCCGTCTTGCAATATAGAGGAGATGATAAAAAATGTCTTTTAACGAACTAATCGTTAATGGTAGTTTTGAAACAGGAACCTTTCTGCCATTTGTTCCATTCAACGCGGCCATAACTTCCCAATTTAGTCATTCGGGCTTTTTTGCCGCGCTGCTGGAAGGTGGGACATCCGAAGCTTTTGTTTCTCAAACAGTTCCAGTAACTGAAGGGGAACGATTTGAGTTTCTGGTATCTTTGGCAAAGGTAGGAGCTGCATCCAATTCTCAAGTGTCAGCTGTTATATCCTATTTTGACGCGGCTTCTAATTTTATAGGATTAGGACTTTCATTAAACGTTCCGGCCAGTCATCTTCCAGATGTAAGTGAGGATACCTGGCTTGAAATTTATCAAACTACGGAACCAGTTCCGGCAGGAGCAACGAGTGCCGTTGTATTAATCAGCAGATTACCTCCAGCAGGCAATGCGGATGTAGTTGTAGACGATATATCATTATTAGATGTGACAGGTGAGGGGGAACCCGGACCGCCTGGACCAACTGGGCCGACTGGACCGGCTGGACCGATTGGACCGCCTGGGCCAACTGGACCTACTGGACCGGCTGGACCGGCTATCGATACCTTTGGAGGACTTTTTTCAGTCATACCCCAATCATTCACCTTTACTGCCGCAAACCAGGTCGAACAGGTTGCGTTGCCAACCCAGATGCCTTCCTCCAACGTTGTTCTTGGCAGTAATACGATACAGATAGGTACCTCCGGCACTTACTTGGTAAGCTTCATGGTTCGTGTCGCTCCATCTGCTACTCCCACAACACTGAGTGCAGGTGTCCGGTTAAACGGTGGAAGTACCTTTTTTACTTCCACTTTACAAACCAGTCCTCTGTCCTCCACGGAAGTTACTATTTTTCAGGGGACTGTCATCCTGGCTTTAGGTGCAGGATCAATCCTCGATGTGGCACTGCAGTCTACAGGAGCAGCAACGGTCAGTCTGGCGTCTGGTACAAATGCATCGCTTGATGTTGTTTTGCTTATGCCTGTAACTACACCTTAAGCAACAAAATGTTTTGTATAAATTCAAAAAGCCGGCGTGGATCATGCATGCCGGCTTTTTGATTTCCTTATCAAAAACACTTTCAATCCTAACTATCTAATTATCATTACTCATTGAATTATTATACTTTTCCTGTTCCGTATATTCTTCTCGTATAACATCACTGCTATGGCCAATGACACCAGTACGATGGAGATAGGGTTGTAAATGTACTAAAATTTATCCTTTAATCCAGCATGCTCGTTTCTCATCATAATGTCTGAAATCCAATACCACATCATTTCATTTTCTCCATGAACTTATGCCTCGTATATGCTTTCATCATCAACCGAATACTTAATCATTTGCTTTTGCAGCACAGACAACCCCTTTCCAGTTAACGCAGTTGTAAAGGAACGATTGCGTAATTTTATTCTCACCGTTATACTATTTCCCATACCATTCTCCGTGTTTACTGATAATATTTTGGAGAGGGGGATAATATGCATAAACCCCTCGTCGATCATAAAGCTTGGTGTAATTGTGATGCCGCGTTGAAGTCCCTCTCCGTCATACAAAATCTGTCCATCCTCCAATTCCATTTTTAGGCGCGGCAGATATTTTTCAATGTCAGGCACTTCCTTGCGTATTCTCCTCATACTCCTTGAAAAATCAGGCGCCACCATGGCAAAAATCTCATATAGGAGTGAGAGAACAAAAAGAGATAGTATCACAAGAACTAAGTATAACTCGCCATAGGAGGCCCCATCTCTGGCGTCAATATAGTAATATGATATCGGAGGAATCTTTAAATACGGATTGTCAGCGATCAAAAGTTCCAATGCAGATTCCTGTTCCCCTTTAGTCCGCCAATTTAGCCTGCCGGTTATCACTTTTATTTCTTGATCAGCACGGGCCTGTGTATCTTCCAGGTAGGCCTTGCAAAGCATCGTATAAATATCATGAAAGTTAATAACTAATAAATCAGCTCCGTCCGGCCAAAAGGCATGTTTGATATACACAACTTGAGGATCAGCAAGCCGTACCAATTCACCACTAAGATTCTGATTTTGCGCCCGCGCCTCGCTGTCGCTGGCCGGAACGGTAAACGCATAACCCCACATAACCTCCTTTAACCCAGGAATAAAACATGCCGCAATAATCGCTGTAAACACGAAAGTTATCCATACGCGGGCAGCTGCACGTCTACGCATCCAACTCCGCAGCCAAGGCAGATCATGGAGCCATTCGGAAGCCTTGATAGCGCTATTGCCGTGTTTACTGAAAATGGGTGCCATCAAAATTGTAAATACAATAAACATACCTTTACATGTGACTGCAAACCCGAAGTAAACAAATAAGGAATACCATGTACTTATTGGTAAAAATCCAGGGAGTGGAATGTCCTTTATACCAAATATACAAATCAAAGCCACGACTGCTATGTAGCAATATTCCAACACATTGTTCTGCAGTAAACGGAGCGCTATATTCTTCTGGTGATATTCAGCCCCGGATCGCTGCTCTAAAAGAGAATAAAGCACAAAAATAGCGAAGGCAGATGCACAAAGTATCAGACGTTCTTGATAAATCTGTCGGATGTCATAGAGTTCCGTAGCCATATCAATGAGTTCAAATCCTGCATTTTTCACGCTAAACATTGCAT
>JAEWSZ010000026.1 GCA_023397905.1 Bacillota bacterium
TTCTTTGTATTTCCCAGGACTATTTTATAGCCGTCCAGCTCTAATGGCAGGTATTCATACTTTAATGTGGCGCAGTCCAGCAATATGGCGTGATCCTTCTTGCCCATAGCCGAAGCAAACTGGTCCATTATACCGCAGCTGACGCCGCAGAACTCGTTCTCGGTCTTCTGGCCCAGCACCGCCATCTCCACCAGATCAATGGGCTTTGTGATCCCATGGGCTTCATTTCCGAGCGTCACCAGGGTCACCGCCGTGGCAAGCTCAATAGCTGCCGAGGAAGACAGCCCGGAACCCAGCGGCACGGTGTCATGGAAAAGCATATCGACACCTGTAAGCTTGTAGCCGGCATTTTGCAGCACATAAGCCACTCCCGCCTGATAATTTCCCCATCTGAGGCTCTTTGCACTTTCCAGATCGTCCAGTTTGACCGCGACCCGGTCGGGAAGATCTGTGGCGGCCAGTCTCAAGGTATTGTCACCGTTCACCCTGGCAATAACAGTGGAGTCCAGGCTCAGGGCCGCCGGAAAAACATATCCACCGCAGTAGTCGATGTGCTCGCCTATGAGATTTACTCTTCCGGGGCCGGAAAATACTCTTAAATCCTCCGGGCTCCCCCCGTATATTTCACAGAATTTTTTCTTGAGCTCTTCATAATTTTTCTTCATATTTACCCTCCGCTCTCCCGTTGCGCCTGATGGACCATGGCCTCTGAGCAACGGGACAATATTTATATCCTGTTTTTATAATGTACATCCCAATTCCTTCATAAACCTGTCAAAGGCCTTTATTCCCTCTTCGGTCTGCTTGAATACGCCTGTGTGTTCCAGGCAGGTCTCAAATTTTCTGCCTATTTCAAGCTTGACCGTTTCATCGGCCTGCTGCTCCGAGAGAGAGCTGCCGTATTTTGAAACCAGCTCCCGGATCCAGGGCAGGTGCTTGTAAAGCATGTGCTCCCGGCTGTCTATATCCGCCGTCTTTGCCCTTCCGCATAAAACTTCCTTTACCTGCTCGACTTCCGTCTTGAGTCTTCCCGGAAGTATGGCCAGGCCCATGACTTCAATGAGCCCGATATTTTCCTTTTTAATGTGGTGTATTTCCTTATGGGGATGGAAAATGCCATCGGGATATTCCTCCGTGGTCCTGTTGTTCCGCAGCACCAGATCCATCTCATATTTGCCTTCCCCGTTCATCCTTGCAATGGGCGTAATGGTGTTGTGGGGGACTTTATCGCCGGCATTGCCGGAATACGCCAGCACATCCGCGCTTTCGTCGCTGTACTGCCTCCATTTGTTCAGGACATAATCGGAGAATTCCACCAGCTCCTCTATACTTCCGCAGGCGGCGCGTATAACCGACAGGGGCCATTTCACCAGGCCTATGTCAACACCCTTGAACCCGGCGTGCTTAAAACTCTTTATAAGAGGCGCCTTCTGCATCGGGAACAGGTAGTTGCCCCCCTGGAAATGGTTATGGCTCAGTATGGATCCTCCCACTATGGGCAGGTCCGCATTGGAGCCGCACAGGTAATGGGGGAACTGCCGTACAAAATCCAGAAGCCAGCCAAAGGTCTTTTTGGAGACCACCATGGGCACATGGCTCTCGCTGAGTACTATACAGTGCTCGTTATAGTATACATAGGGAGAATACTGCAAATACCACTGTTCTCCGCAAAGGGTCAAGGGTATGATCCTGTGGGTCTGTCTGGCCGGGAAATTTATGCGGCCCGCATAGCCTATGTTGTCCACGCAGAGCATGCATTTGGGATAATTGCTCTGCGGCTGCAGCCTTTCCATGGCAATGGTTTTTGGGTCCTTCTCCGGTTTTGTGAGATTTATGGTTATCTCCAGGTCTCCGTATTTTGAAGGCGCCTTCCAGATAATATTCTTGGCAATCTGAGCGGTCCTTATATAATTTGACGCGGTGCACAGCTCATAAAAATAATCCGTAGCCGCCTTCACAGATTCATTTTCCGCCAGTTCATAAAATCTTTTCACTATTTCGGACTCCCTGGGCATCAGAAGTCCCATCAGCTTAGTGTCAAAAAGCTCCCTGTACGCATAGACCTCCCTGTCAAAAAGGCCTTCTTCCGCCGCGTATTCCACAAGCCCGTTCAATATCTCAGTTGGAAACTCCATATCCTCCTCCGGTATTTGTCCGGAATAGGGCTCTTTCAATTTCAACAGATCCAGCAGCTGGTTCCTTGCGATTATTTTATCCAGCCTGTCTATCAAACCGTGCTTAACTCCGAACTGCAGCAGCCTTTCCACCTCATAAGCAGCATTGATCACCGTATTTTTCCACCCTTCTCCATGTAAAACTGTAATAAGCTATAATACTTTTTTATTATAATTCCATTATAATTCTTTCATTATTTTCTTATTTATATTATCATTATATTGTAAAAACTTCGCTGATTTCTCTGATTATTTTACCTTTTTATAATACTATTTTACGATTTGACAAATTGGAAAACATCCGGGAATTATGAATATGGAGGCAATATGGAAGCGTCAAAAGTATATAAACCAAAATCCTTTCCAATGGACTTTCCCTTCAGTATAAAGTTTACCGATATGGAGCCCTATTACTGCATGAACCATACCTTCCACTGGCACAATTACCTGGAGATCGCTTTTGTAAGGCAGGGAAAGGGCATTTATTACGTAGAGAACAAAACCTATGAGATGAATGTGGGCGACATAGTTGTGATAAATAATATAGAGCCTCACTATATGGAGGTTTTGCCGCCGGTGAATATGGTAATGCCTGTTGTAATGTTTGAGCCGCAGCTGGTATGGTCCTCCGAAAGCCAGTTTGACTACCAGTACATGGAACCTTTTTTTGAAAGGAGCTCAAATTTTAACAACAGGATCGACAGCAAAAGTGAAATAGGCCAGAAAATCTTTGCGCTGCTTTCGGAAATCGAAGAGGAATATGTCCACAAGACCGTGGGCTACAAGCTGATGATAAAGGCAAAGCTCCTGCACATAATCACTTACCTCATAAGGCATTACCAGGACGCCAGCAAAAATACCGAAAGCATAAGCTCTAAAAGCAAAAAGCTGGAGAAGCTGGGCAAGGTTTTCGATTATATAAGTAAAAATTACTCCAGGAAAATTGATTTGAATACCCTTGCGGACCTGGCCTATATGTCCCCTAATTATTTTTCCACCTTCTTCAAGCTGTCCACCGGGTTCTCGCCTATTGAATACCTGAATAAAATGCGTATTTCAAAATCCATTGAAATGCTCAGGGAAACCGACTATTCCATTGCTCAGATAGCCCTGGACTGCGGCTTTAACAACCTTGCCAATTTCAACAAAATCTTCAAGCACTTTACCGAGACCACTCCCTCCGGTATAAGAAAGACTTGAACCGGCGGCAGTTAATTTACCGCCCTGTCAAAATACCGCAGCTTTGTTAAAAAAATATTGAGCTTATAGCCAAGAGGCAGTTTTAATATATCATTGGACTTTATAACCTTTAACCGCAACAGCAGGTGCAGATATAAGAACCCGCCTATTGCCGCGGAGAACAGCACGGATATGTCATTTCTTATAATATAGCTGCCTATTATATCCTTTAATAAAAAGCTGATGGCAAAGTTTGCCCCAAAGGCGGCAGCCCCCATTATTACTGAGCATATTGCCGGTTTGAGCAGCAGATCCTTAAAATTTATTTTGATATTTATATGTTTTATTATAACTATCTGATTTAAGACACATGCCGCCAAATAGCCGATAATTGTACTTATAACAGCGCCCTTTATATTAATAGACGGTATTCCCATCAAAAAATAATTAAGTATTGTTTTTAATATCATCCCTATTATTACATTTATGGGGGAATAGTATGGTTTTCCGATTCCTATAAGTATGGCATTTTGTACGAATACAACAGAATTAATAATAATAAACCATGAGCCTATCTGCATCAAATCCGAGCCCTGATTGTTATTCAAAAATACCAACGTGATAATGGGCTTTGCCAGGACCGCCAGTCCCACAGCAGCGGGCAATGCGATTATCAGGCACATTCTGAGGCTTTCATTGATTTTTCTTTCAAGCTGCACTGTGTCCTTCAGCGCCATTACAGAACCAAGGGCCGGGATCAGAGCAGCCGGCAGGGCGCTTATGGCGGCCAGGGGCATATTGATAAGCTTTTGATACTGGCTTGTAAGTATTCCGTAAAGCTCCGTCGCTTTTATACTGTCAAATCCCGCCGCTGCAAGTCTTTGGGAACACAGGTACAAGTCAATTATGCCGCTCAGGTTCATTGCAATAATGCCCAAAACAGCAGGCAGGCTGTATGTTATGATCTGCTTTGCTATCTCTTTGTAGGAAATAATATTGCCGGTATAATGAGAGCTTTCTATTTCTTTTGATATCTTGCCTTTATTTAACCGGAAGACTATTGCCAGAAACACCGCAGCGCCCAAAGCCCCCGCCGATGTGCCTATGGTGGTTCCGGCGGCGGCTTTTTCAATTCCGTATTTTATGAAAATTGCCGCGAAAACAACTGTCAGAATTGAATTTATGCACTGCTCGACGACCTGGGATACACCTGTGGGAATCATATTCAGCCTGCCCTGAAAATACCCTCTGAATATACCTGATACGGATGTAAAGCACAGCGCTGGGGATATTGCCAGCAGCATAAGATAGGTTTTGGGTTCATGGCAATAGTTAACGGACAACCATCGTGCGCCCAGCGCAAGAATGGCCCCGAAAACCAGGCCGAATAAAAGCATGCTTGCACCGGCTGCCTTCAGAATCCTCCGGGAGTTTCTGTAATCGCCCAATGCAATGCGTTCCGAAACCAGCTTTGAAATGGCCACAGGTATTCCGGCATTGGCCAGCCCATATATTAAAGTATAAATAGTGTAGCCTGAATTGATGATTCCATTTCCGTAGTTTCCTACTATAAGTACCAGAACCGGCACATATATAACCGAAAAAAACTTATTTACAACACTTGCGACGCTTAAAACAGCGAACCCTTTTGTTGTCGTCTGTATATCCTTCATAAAGCCACTCCTGTTTGCCGGAGTACCGCCCCTTTGCCCGGAACAGTCCCCGGCTGCTCAGCTCAGCTTATCTTTTCAGCCTTGTCAGAAATCCCGAATCCTAGCTTCTGAATTCTGCCTTTACGGTTTTCTCCTGGACTCCTGTACTCCTGCCCTTACGGTTTTCTTCTGAATCCTGAATCCTGAATCCTGAATTCTGCACTTCTATTCCGTTATACTGCCTATCTTCACATCAATATCCACATCTGCAGCGTAGTCAACTTCATCAAATTCATAGCCGAAAAGCCTGAAGAACTCCTGCCTGTAGCCCTCAACGTCAGAAATTGACTTTATGTTGTCGTTGTTTGCTTCCTTCCAGAGTTTTGTTACCTCCGCCTGAACCTCCGGAAGCATTTCCCAGTCATCCATGCATATGCGGCCCTTGCCGTCCAGCTTCAGCTCCCCGGAGTACAGCCTGTCGCCGAACATTCTGTACATCTGTTCAATACAGCCTTCGTGGATATGCTTTTCCTTCATCACCTTAAACAAAACGCTCACATAAATGGAAATGACCGGTATGGCCGCGCTGGCCTGTGTAACCACCGCTTTGTTGATGGACACGTAAGCTCTTGTTCCAATATCCTTTAAACTTTCCGTAATCCTGCCTGCGGCCGCCTCAAGGTCATCCTTAGCCCTTCCGATGGTGCCTTCCCTGTATACGGAGTGGGTCATTTCGGGCCCCACATATGAATATGCCACTGTAATAGCATTCCTTTCCAGAACGCCGGCGGCCTTCAGAGCCTCCATCCACATTGCCCAGTCCTCTCCGCCCATTACTGCGATTGTCTGCCTTATTTCCTCTTCATCAGCGGGCTCAATGGTGGTTTCTGTAACCTGCCGGGTATGGAAATCCACTGTTTTGGACGTATACGCCGCTCCGATTGGCTTGATGACAGAATTGAACACCTCTCCGGTGTCAGGGTGGGTCCGCCTTGGTGAAGCCAGGCTGTAAACCACCATGTCTACTTTTCCCAGATCCTTTTTTATCAAATCTATGGTCTGCTGCTTTATTTCATTTGAAAAAGCATCTCCGTTTATACTTTTGGCATACAGGCCTTCTTCCTTCGCCAGCTTCTCAAAAGCTGCGGAATTGTACCAGCCCGCGGAAGCCGTTCTATTTCCCGACGCCGGCCTTTCAAAAAATATCCCTATTGTGGCGGCGCCGCAGCCAAAAGCGGCTGTGATCCTCGATGAAAGCCCGTATCCTGTTGATGCTCCGATTACCAATACCTTCTTTGGTCCGTCTATTTTCTTTTGCCCTTTTACATATGAAACCTGCTGTGTGACGTTGTATTCACAGCCCGCAGGATGAGATGTCGTACAGATAAAGCCTCTGAATTTTGGTGTTACGATCATAATTAACCTCCTTGTGTTGTGCTTTGCCCAATATTCGCAGCAGAATGTTAAACCCTGCCATTAAAACACTTTTAAAAACAGTATACCACAATCAGGCAGGATTTAAAACTAGCTAATATTACTTGGTAATAATATTTTTCAGCCCCTTGTTTTATGGCAATAGCCCCATCTTAAAATCAACATCTCCGGAGTAGTTTTTATGCTGTCTAAATATTTTGGTTCCAGCCATAAAAATTCAATGCAAACCGAAATTATTTGTGTTATTATCAATTATATAGAAATATTTTTCTGTATTTTATCAGTTATATTGATTATTTTTGGGCATAATGCTATATTTTCAGAGTAATTTATTGAGGTGAAAAGTGATGGAAATGATCGATCTGGCCATATTGAGAATACTTCAGAAGAACGGAAGGGCTTCCCTTTCAAACATCAGCAGTCAGGTGAATCTTTCTGTATCCGCCGTAAGCGAACGGATCAGGAAGCTGGAGCGTACCGGCGTAATAAGCCAGTACACTGCAATCATTGACGGGAAGCATTTTGACAAGGAGCTGACCGCTCTGATGTTTATCAGCCTTGAAAGCCCCAAGTTCACCGAAAGCTTTCTCAAATATATCGAGATCGAGAACGATATTCTGGAATGTCATTATATAGCGGGCAATTACGACTATATGATTAAAATCGTCACCAACAATCCCTCTTCCCTTGAAAAATTATTAAACAAGATCAAAAGCGTTCCCGGCATTATCAAAACCTATACCAACGTGGTGCTGGCGACCGTCAAGAACAATTATTCCATCCATTTGTCAGAACTTCCGGATAAAAAGTGAGACAGTATTTAAGGAGGCCGTATTATGATTATAGGATTGCCCAAAGAGATCAAAAACAATGAAAACAGAGTCGGTTTGACCCCCGGAGGCGTCAGTGTACTCACAGGCAGAGGCCATGTGGTTCTCGTTGAAAAAAATGCCGGTTTGGGAAGCGGGTTTGAGGATCACGAATACGTGGAAGCCGGAGCCAAACTGGTTGAAAAGAATACAGAGGTATTTGCCCAGGCAGATACCATCGTAAAAGTAAAAGAGCCGCTGGAATGCGAATACGACCTGCTCAAACCCGGCCAGCTTCTCTACACTTACCTCCATCTGGCGCCAAACAGGCCTTTGACCGAAGCCCTTCTCAAAAACAAGGTCACCGGTATCGCATATGAAACAGTGGCCCTGGACAACGGAACACTGCCGCTGCTGGCTCCCATGAGCGAAGTTGCAGGCAGGATGGCCGTACAGATAGGAGCAAACCTGCTTCAGAAATACAGCGGCGGCATGGGTGTCCTTCTGGGCGGAGTTCCCGGCGTAAAACCCGCCAATGTGGTCATTGTAGGAGGCGGTGTAGTAGGGACCAATGCTGCCAAAATCGCGGCGGGCATGGGAGCAGATGTGACTGTGCTGGACATCAATACCCAGAGGCTGCGTTATCTGGACGACATTTTCGCAGGCCGCGTAACCACCCTCGTGTGCAATTCTTTCAATGTAGCCAACGCCGTAAAAGAAGCAGACCTTTTGATAGGCGCAGTCCTTGTAGCAGGCGCAAGCGCTCCTGTCCTCGTTACCGAAAAAATGGTGAAAACCATGAAAAAGGGTTCGGTGATTGTTGATGTGGCCATCGACCAGGGCGGCTCCATAGAGACCATAGACCGGGTAACCACACATGACAACCCATCCTATGAAAAGCACGGTGTCATTCACTACTCCGTGGCAAACATGCCTGGAGCCGTACCCCGTACCTCCACTCTTGCCCTTGAAGCCGCCACACTGCCATATTTAATTGAGCTGGCCGACAAAGGCGCAGAAAAAGCTCTGACGGAAAATCCGGCTTTGCTCAAGGGATTGAACACCATAAAAGGCAAACTCACCTGCTGCTCCGTTGCAAAAAGCCTGCAGCTTGAGTACAGCGAGGCGAAAACGCTGCTATAATAA
>JAEWSZ010000142.1 GCA_023397905.1 Bacillota bacterium
TTCCCGTTCTTGGATATGATATCCACCAGCATTTCAATAACATGCCCCGGAGTTTTATAAACCTGGCGCACATCATAAAACCATCCGCCAACACAGCTGCAGGCCTGCCAGCTGTCAGGCCTTATATCCGGCGCCTGGCTGCGCTCCATATCCAGAACGCCCACGGAATAAACTTCCCGGCGCCTGTCCTTCTGGGTGAGCACCGCCCGGTTTACTCCACCGTGAAGCGCCGCACTGGTGTTGTAAAGATGAGCTGCGGCCTGCAGCCCTATCTTGCAGATTTCATCCACACCGGTTGGAACGGGCATCGACGCCTTCACTCCCGCCTCATTGTCCCCGAAGGGCAGAACTCCGTCAATGTAAAGCAGCTCGGGCTGATAGAGATCTATCACTTCCTTTATGACGTCCAGCCACCGCCGGCGCCACCATTGATTCCCGGTATAGGGGAGAAAGTAAACCAGCTTTTCATCCGGATCATAGTGCTCATGGTTTGGCAGATACAGGTCCTCATATGCCGGATCGCTGCCGTCATAAGGTATCCCCGCATAGAGCCCTTCCCTGTCGCAGCCCTTGTTTACGGCCCACCAGGTAAATGTGGCGCCCATATGCTCAGTAAGTCCGAAAGGCAGCCCTTTCCTCACGGCCGCCGCCTTCCACAACGCCACTATATCCTTGTGCGGTCCCATATTCACCGAATTCCAGCGGTGGATCCCGGAATTGTAATTGAAAAAATTATCATGGTGCATGGCCTGCGAGACAAAGTATTTCGCTCCGGCCGCGGCATACAGGTCCATCAGCGCCTCCGGATCGAACTTCTCCGCCTTCCACATACGTATTATATCCTTGTAACCAAATTCACTTGGATGTCCGAAGCGGCGTATATGGTAACGGTACTGCTCCGAGCCTTCATAGTACATGGCACGGGCGTACCAATCCCCGTACATCGGCACCGACTGCGGCCCCCAGTGGGACCATATTCCCAATTTTGCGTCCTTGAACCATTCGGGGCATTCATATTGTCTTAAAGACTCAAAGCTGGGTTCAAAGGGGCCTTTTGCAATATTTATCTCAGCCATTTTATATTCTTCCTTAAATAATCATAATGTAAATTGTAATGTAAGCCGCAATGCGATGGTAAATATCCATATCAGCTCTGCTGCCGCGCCGCCTGCAATGATCCTCTGCGGCTTTGAGCAGTCATGCTTTTATGGCGCCCGCAGTCATGCCGCTTACAATATGCTTCTGACCCAGCAGGTAGATAATAAAGACCGGCACGGCGGTCAGAGTCAGGTCCGCGAAGACCAGATTCCAGCTTCCGCCATACTTCCCGTAAAATTTATACACCGACAGGGGCATGGTCCATTTGTTCGAATCATTCAAAAAGTATATGGGCAGATTTATGTCATTCCATACGTTCATGAAAATAATGATAGCCACAGTCACGCTCACAGGTTTTATCAAAGGAAATATCACCTTGAAAAACAGCTTGAGGGTGGAGGCTCCTTCGATGGCGGCGGCCTCGTCCAGCGCCTTTGGTATGGTGCTGATAAATCCCGAATAAAGAAAAATGCTGAACGCCATATTTGTGGCAATGTAGATGACGATCACGCTTATATATCCGCCGTATATCTTCAGAGACTGCATCAATTTTATTGTAGGTATCATCTGCATTGGAGCAATAAGCCCCAGAAAAAAGAAATAGTAAAGGAATCTTGAAAATCCGGAGGACCTTCTGATTATTATAAAAGCGGCCATGGAGGACAAGATTGAAGTGAAAATGACCGAAACGCCCGCTATGAAAATACCGTTAAAAAATGATCTTATCAGCTTTCCCTCTGAAATGACCGTACTGAAATTGTCAAATTTCCACACGCTTGGAAGCGACAGATTGAACGCCGTGACTTCCGCCTCATTTTTGAAGGAGCCTATAAGCATTACCAGCAGCGGAATTATAATGAGCAGGGACAACGCCAGTATCAGTATTTGCAGTGCACCCCAGCCAAGTCTTGACATATATTTAGAATTCACTAGTGTTCAACCTCCTGTTTGCGCATTTTCAGCAAGAGAGGTACGGCTATTAGCGAAACTCCTATAAACAGCAGTATATTCAGCGCTGTACCCAATCCCCATCTTCCCTCTCCGAACATGCTTAAAATCTGTGTCTGCAAAACCGCGGTGGCATTTCCCGGACCTCCTCCGGTCAGCGCATACACTTCTCCGAATACCTTCAAGCCCCCTATGAGGCACAGCATGACATTTATATTAATCGAAGGCGCCAGAAGTGGAATTGTAACATAGAAGAATTTTTTAACAGGCCCCGCGCCGTCAATGGTCGCCGCTTCATAATAATCCACGGGAATGGTCTGCAGACCCGCAAGGTATATTGTCATCTGAAAGCCAGTCCATTGCCAGATGGATACGGCGCAAACCGTATACAAGGCTATTTTTATATTGCTCAGCCAATACTGGGTAAGCGACTCCAGGCCTATGGCCCTCAGAAAGCTGTTCAGCAAGCCCGCATCCGGATTGAATACCGGAATGAATATAAGGCTTACCACTACCGCGCTGAGTATGGCCGGCGTGTAGAATACGGCCCTGAAAAAATTTTTCATCCTGATCTTTGAATTCAGGGCAACCGCCAGCAGCAAGCCTCCAACATTTTTTACCACCACATTGACCAGTGTGAATATGAGCGTATTCTTAAGCGCCAGCAGAATCACATCGTCCTTAAAAATATACTTGAAATTTTCCAAACCAATAAAAGTTATTTTATCCTTACTTGGAGTCCAATCAGTAAAAGAATAGAAAAAACCTGTAATCGTAGGTAATATAAAGAAGATGACATATATGCAGAGCGCCGGAATCAATATTTTATAGCTGTAGATTTTATTTTTATTTTCCAAACCAATTCCCCCCAGCTGATAACGGACCGCCAAAAGCCTTCAATATCAGTTGGAACCTGCATCGCCACAGGCTCCAACCGATACCAAAGCCAGTCCGTACTATAAATAAGCAATACTTTTAATGTCCAGAAACTCACAAGCCTTTAAAAGCCTTCGTACCCTTTCGCTTTCATCAATTCGCTGAACTTTTTGTCCCATGCCTCAAGCACCTGCTTGGGATCTTTTGCTCCAGCGAACAGATCCTGATAGTATTTAAAGAGTTCTGAGACATCCACCTTCATATAAGTGTTCATTTCAAGAGTTACTTTATTGGTCTTTACATAATTGTCATAGATCTCCTGCTGCCATTCGCTCATTGCGGGAGGAGTTGCATCCGTGAACATTGGCAGATAAGCTTTTATTTTTTGTGCCCTGTCCAACTGTTCCTTCTGAGCCAGGAAATCCAGAAGCTTCTTGGCCTGCTCTATGTTCTTTCCCTTGTTCGGTACGAAGAAAACCGCTCCCAATTGGCCCTGAACCAGATTTTCATTGATCTCGTCGGAATACGGCAGAGGAAACAGCCCAAACTTGGCATTCGGATCTTTTTTCTCCAGGTCGCTTATGACAAAATCTCCGCCGAACATCATAGCCGCTTTTTTATTGAGCAGTACATCGGTGGTCATTTTGTAATTGTCCGACAAAAGGCTCTTGCTGATGTATCCGTTTTTGTACAGGTCCAGATGGTTTTGCATGATATCCTGCAAAGGCTTCATATCCGCAAACTTTATTTTATTTGCGTTGACATCATTCCAGAAATCCGGCTGGTGTTTTGAAATATAGTCGCCGAATGCGGAGGTTTCAAAAATTTGTATTGTCCATGTATCATTGTAGGGTGCATATACAGGATTTATATTTTTAGCTTTTATTGCCTCACAAACCTTTACAAATTCACTGTAGGTCTTTGGTATGGAAAGATTCAATTCTTTAAAAATGTCTTTATTATATACTACTCCCATGCCGCCCAGCTGCTGCTCCATGGCCATTCCGTATATTTTACCGTCCTCCGCCTTCAGCATATCCGGATTCTGCAGCCTGCTGACCCACGCCTCGCTGTCCAGAGGAACAAAATTTCTGACAACGTTCAAATCCGTTTCGGCGCTGACCTTGTTATACAGTATAAGATCAGGCACCTCTCCTGTGGCAAGCTTTGTCTGCAATACGGTGACAACCTGGTTGTCAGGGTCCAGGGTAGTTTCTATTTTTATACCCGTCTGTTTTTCAAATTCCTTGAAATTCTCCTCGTTCAACACATTTGGATTGTTTGTCTGAAAGGTCTGGCCGCCTTCGATGGTCAATGTGACGTTTGAATCCTTGGAACCGCCGCCTGTTTCGGTCTGTACCGCACCGGAGCCGGATGCGGTGCCGCTTCCGGTATCGCCGTTATTTCCGCATGCTGTCAAAGCGGCAACCATAAACAGCGAGCAAATTAAAATCAATGAAACAGCCTTTTTCATTTGCCTTTTCATCATTATAGATCCTCCTCATATTAACTTTAAAAAGTAAAAAAATCGACACATAAAACAGAGCACTTGCAAAATCCTGCATTAAATTTGAATCAGATAGATCAATGCGCATTAACCATCCATATCTTGAATTCATTATAGTCCATGCCATTTGATAAATAAATGTAAATAAAAGTACGGCAGTGTATAAAATAATGAACACCCTGTGAAGAGAATTTCATTTTTATACACCGCCGCATATTCTTTTATTTTGAACTTTTATATTCGGTGGGACTGTATCCCGTGTAAGCTTTGAACACCTTGCTGAAATAATGCTGGTCATTGAAGCCCAGGATATCCGATATTTCCTTGAACAGAATCTCCTTGTCGGCATCCATCATTTTCTTTGCCTCTTCTATTTTTCTCTCCATGAAATAGTCCATGGGAGTGTAATCACAATACTTCTTAAATACCCTGTTTATATATGAGCTGGACATCCCGTACCTGTATGTCAGCTCCTGCATTGTCACATTGTTGTATATATTGGCCTGGAAATATGTTTTCATGTCGTCGATCAGCTCTTTCGCCGGCAGGATCCTGTCCTTCTTCAGCCTTGCAAACAATTTTTCAAAGGCTCCCCAGACATTCTCCAGCAATTCGGAATAGGTAAAGGCGGAATAAAACATCTGGTCCACTTCCTGCTCAGTGTCAATATAAACGCTCTCGTCCTTTTCTTCGATTGCCTGATAAAACTTGTCCAGCAGCATCATTATTATCCTTTTAACAACTATAAAGGGATAGCTTTTGTCCTTCCATTCCTTGAAGCACCGCTCAAGTTCGGACCTGAACAGATGGGACTGCCTGTTTTTAATGAACAGTCCGAATTTGTTCCCCAGAAACTCCGTATATGAAAATATTCCGTTCATGTCAATGGTCTGGTGCAGCGCCTCTCCCTCCATCAGCTGGGATTTTTCCATAACAATGCCTATGCTGAAAACATTGGACAGCTCCTCATATTTTTCATGGAGCTTATTTATGCCGCACACCACAGGACCCACCATTATATTGATCTGGGCATATAAAGCTTTTATATTTTGAAACAGCCCGGAGGCCAACCGGTTTATCCCATGGGAGCTCAGCCGGTCCGCATTTATCACGATCACTTTTTCAGACGCATAAGCGGTGTCCGTTACCCATAGGCTGTCTTCGCTGTAAAGGCCCTTCATGCAATCGTAAATATTCTTTTTATCAAGTATAAAAGGCCCTTTCCTGGATATCCCCACCCTGATAATAATCAGTGCAAATTTATCGAAGCCGGTTATAAAGGTCTCGTCGTTGTTTGTATTTACCTGATTGATCAATTTATAAATATAATTTTCATGCTTTGCGGCCTGTTCCTTTTCAATGGTGTCTGCGGCTTTATCCAGCGCATTTTCCAGTTCCTTTGCATCGATTGGCTTCAGCAGGTATTCATGGATCTGCAGCTTGATGGCCTGCTTTGTATACTCAAAGTCCCCATACCCGCTGATAATTATGCATTTCACAAACGGATTGCTTTTCTTGACCCTGTCTATCAGTTCCAGCCCGTCCATTTTGGGCATCTTGATATCAGTGACAAGAATATCTATTCTCTGTCCCCTGGCCTTTTCCAGCGCTTCGTCGCCATTGTACGCCACTCCGGCTATTTCAAAGCGGCGGCGGACGGACTTTACAATGGATACGATATTTCTCGCAATGGGCTTGCTATCTTCAACTACCAGCACTTTATACATGGTTCAACCACTCCCTGACATTACGATCTGTAAGGTCCTTCAATATAAATTCCGACGCCGCCGTTCTCCCTGTTCTTTATTTCAAATTTCAGCTCCTGGCCGTATAACAGCTGCAGCCGCATTATAGTATTTACAATTCCCATGCTGTTCATGCCGGGACCGTCCTTGCCGTATGTCTTGGGCTTCTTTGCGGCGTTATTTGACAATTGCTCCTGTACGCTTTGCATTGCCTCCTGATCCATACCCGGGCCGTTGTCCTCTATTTCAAGCCTCCACCGGTCCTCCTGCAAACGGGACCTTATGGATATATGCCACGGAGGGTCGGCATTTCTGAAGCCGTGCTGTATGGAATTTTCAACAAATGGCTGGACTACCAGCCTGGGGATCGTTATACCTTTGGCTTCCTCCTGTATGTCAATATCATATGTCAAAAAATCCTCGTATTTATTTTTCAGCATTGACAGGTAATTCAATGTATAATTTATTTCATCCTCCAATGTCACATTGTCCGCCGAAGGTCTTACAATATATCTGAGCATGTCCGACAGCTGTTTGCACATAGCCACAGCATCGTCGTTTCTGTTCTCCTGGGCTGAAATACTTATGAGATACAGCACATTGTGAATAAAATGCGGGGCGATCTGGGACTGCAAAGCCGTAAACCGGGCTTCCATTTCCTCCTTGTTGGCGGCTATCTCCCTGTCCATGGTGGTTTTCAACTTGTCGAACATGTCCTGAAAAGCCGCATTGAGCAGGTTTATTTCGTTGTTGTAATATTTTTGGTTCAGATCAAGGGGCATGTCATAGGAATTAAAGTTTATGATATTGTCTTTAAGCTTCTTGATAGGCAATGCCAGCTGCCTGGACAAAATAAATACAACAGCAATGGAAATCAGACTTATAAGCAGTATTACCAGGAAAGTGGTGGTCTTTATAACATTCAGGGATTTCAGCAGCGATTTATTTTCGTATTTTATGATTACCGATAAATTGGTGTTTCCGGAATTATAATAGCAGAAATAGTCGTTGTTGCTGGTCTTTGAGATTCCCTGCCAGCCTTGCAGATTGGCATTTTCCAGAAATTCCTTATCCTGATCTCCTACCTTTGTATAGGGAAAAAAGACGTTCCTGTCCCTGTCAATGATAAAAACTTCTCCCAGATCCCCTATTTCGCATATTTTCCCTATCTCCCCGTAGCCTTGCTGCACCTCAATATAGCCGTGGATATTGCCGTCGTAATCCGAGGAGGTCCTTATCAGGGAAAAAGAGGCCGGCCCCTGATAATTGCCGCTGTTCTGATTGTTGGCGTATATTATTTTTTCATTGTCCACAAGCATCTTCCTGTAGTAGGAATTGTTCATGACCCTGTCATAGTTGGAGAGATTGTCATAGCCATACAAATATTTGTAGTTATTTGAACTGGTGGAAATATAGATATTGACTGATGGAATGGATGAAAAATTTCCGGCCTGCAGGACATAATCGCTCAGGCTTCTGTCGATAAACAGCACCTCATTGCTTGTTAACGGAATGTCCTTACTGTCAACTTCCTTCAGTTTTTCATACAGATTGCGGTTGGAAGCAAGGTTTTTCGCAACCTGATTTATATCTTTAATATAGGAATCTATGGACTGGGACAATTTCACAGTCATCTGCAGCGAATTTTCCTTAATCTTGTCTTCCACAAGCTTAAAAAGATAATTGCTGATAAAAAGGACAAAAAAGATTATAAGCCCGACAATCACAATGGAAAAATTCATTGTCACTCTTGTCTGCATCTTTACATATTTCTGCATTTTCACTCACCCGTTAATATATTCGTATATTAAATACAACAATTTAAAGCAAGAGAGCATATTCAATTTTTAAAAAATTAAAAGAGTGTCTGCAATATGTGTAATATTAATATATACTTGTTTGACAAATTTCGCAAGCGTAAGAAAAAACCGCCTGCGGAATTAATTTGACTATGCGAATAAATCCAGATGCTTATGGTCCTTTGTCTGATAGAGATAGTACAAAAGATTTCTTGCGGGCTTTCCCTCAAAGAGCATCTGAAGCCTGTAAATCAGATCCTGATCGTCGGTCCCCAGTATTGAAAGGGCCTCCGTGTAAGGATCAAATGAAAATGTCAGCCTCAGCCCTTCCGGAAGTTGGATCCCGGTTTTCTTCAAAAGCTCCTGTATCTGCGGCAGACCTGAATCCACCGTATTGCCCCTTTCGGGCTCCACATACAGCTCATCCCCGTATCGGGCTACGAGATCGTCAATCCACTGCGTCTGTCCTGGACCGTACCCGTTTTTTTGTCCGATATCGTACAACAGCCCGTCTTTGTATTCAATCTGCAATATCAGGTCCTCGGTATTGTCAAAGCCTTCCCTGGCCAGCTGCTGCAAGCGCGGCACATAGTATGACGTGACATCCGACCTGTACTGGGCCGGGATGGCAGAGCCTTTCATATATTCCTTTATCACATCTGTTCCATCCTGGGCGTAAAAGGTTCCGTCTTTGCAGATGCAATCCCTCAGATCATAGCCGGTATTATTTTTCACTTCAAGATAAAGGACCTGCTTGTTGCGCCTGTCGGCCTGCAGCTGTTCCGACCTGACATAATCGCTTCCGCTGCTGGAGGAATAAATATGGGCAAACAGGTTTTTTGAATTCTCTCCGCTGTTCAGAACAGCCTCAATACGGGAAGCCAGAGCTTCATCCTTGATTCCCGATACCTTCAGTTTAAAATCGTAGGGCTCAACGGAAAAAATCACGGATGTTCCCGCCGGTATTTGAATGCCATTTTTCTGCAGCAGCTCCTTCAAATCCTTGTTGACCTCATTCCGGTTATACAGCTTTGACTTGGCAATATCCACATCGGAATACCTGTATGTGAGGTTGTCATCATTGTACCAGTTGATCACGGTATTTGCTGCCGGCGCTTTTGTATAACTATTGTCCGTTACAGATGTCTGGCCGGATTTTGCGGCCTCTTTTATACCGGTATAGCTGGAAGTGTAGCCATAGCCTGCGGTGCCGACTGAATTAACTGCCATTTCATGTACCTCCCGATTTTTATATACTTTATATCGGTTTATTTTCGAATAAAGTTAATCCGGGATATTCCGCCGGCATTTTCATTTGGGTTTCAGGCTTCAGGCAGCGGCATAAATACTACCTGTACATTTCCGGTCTGCGGAGTCTGAAAAATGGCATTTCCCGGCGCAGCGACCTGCTTTTATCAGGATCGATCACGGCAAATAAAAGCTGTTCCCTTTCATCTGCCTTTATCACGACATTCCCGTCGGGGCCGGCTACCAGCGACTGTCCCGCGAACCTCATATTGTCCTCCCGCCCCACACGGTTGCACATTGCAATGTACACGCTGCTTTGCATTGCCTGTACCCGGACCTCCCACTCAAACATCTCCAGCGGCTCCCCTTCAATATTGGCCGTAGGTATCAGGATCACATCCGCCCCCAGCGCAACACAGCTTCTGACACTCTCCGGCAGGTGCCTGTCGAAGCATATCACAATCCCGATTTTCCCAAAACATGTTTCATATACCTTAAAGCCGTCGTCTGATGGGGAGTAGTAATCCCTTTCATAGAAATACCTGCTCTGCATGATGTGGACCATTTTGGATATGCCCTTTATTTCACCGTTTTGGTCAATAAACAATGAGGCGTCATAGTTCATGCCCTTTTCCTGAAGATATACATTGGGGGAAGCCATGATATTATACCTGCGGCATGCCGACCTTATCTCCCTGATATATTCATGGTCAGGAGCCAGCAGATATTGACGGGCCTCTCTGTTTTCATACTGCGGGAAAAAGGGGCTCAGCTGTATTTCGGGAAAAAATATCAGATCGGCACTGTCAGCCGCAGCCAGTTCCATAAGCCCCAGCGATTTTTTCAGATTTTCCTCCATGGAGCTTTCCATTTTCATTTGTGCCAGAGCTATTTTCATCTGAATCTCCCCTTCTCCCCATGTCTTGCTTCCGGGTATTTGTTAATGAAGTCATTTGGTCAACTTATCCATGACTTCAATTATTTCCTCTATCTTTTTACGTTGATCGCCTTTTTCAAAGGCTTCCTGCACACAGCCCTCCAGATGGGCATGGAGCACCTCTTTGTTCACATTGCGCAGAATAGCCTGTGTGGCCATCAGCTGATTGGATATGTCTATGCAGTAACGGTCCTCTTCGACCATTTTCAGCAGGCCGTCCAGCTGACCTCTGGCCGTTTTCAAAAGACGCGTGATCTTTTCCTTGTCCGCTTTCATGTTATTTTCCTCCGAATTTAAGGTCCTGTGGACTTATTTCCCGAACAGGCCCTTTTTCTCAGTGACAGATACCACTTCAAAGCCCTCCTGGCTCAGCGCCTCCTGAAAAACCCCTGTTTCTACTTCACGGTCCAAATTGACGACTGCCTGTTTTTTGGCGAGATTTACTTTTGCCTCTACGCCTTCAATGGCATTCAGCGCCTTTTCGGCTTTAGCCTGGCAGTGCTGGCACTTCATTCCTTCGATCTTAATTATCTTTTTCATGATCCCACTCTCCTAAATATCTCTTTAATATTTTAAAAATAATTTATATAATTTGAATTCGGTTTAATGTACCGCCGTAATGCGGGGCTTAAAAAATTTAAGCCTCAACGCGTTGGATACCACGCATACGGAGCTCATACTCATGGCGGCCGCTCCAAACATCGGATTCAGCTTCCAGCCAAGCAATGAGTAAAATACTCCCGCCGCAAGCGGAATCCCGATGGTATTATAGAAAAACGCCCAGAACAGGTTTTGCTTGATATTGCGTATAGTGGCCTTGCTCAGCTGTATGGCGGTGACCGCGTCCAGCAGGTCGCTCTTCATGAGCACCACATCGGCCGATTCAATGGCGATATCGGTTCCCGCGCCTATGGCAATGCCAACATCCGCCCTCACCAATGCAGGTGCGTCATTTATGCCGTCTCCCACCATTGCTACCTTTTTCCCGCTTTCCTGTATCCTGCGGACTTCGCTCTCCTTATCCTGCGGCATTACTTCAGCCACGACCCTGTCAATATTCAGCTGCCTTCTGATTGCCTCGGCTGTTCTTTTATTATCCCCCGTCAGCATCACCACGTCAATGCCCATTGCCTTGAACTGTTCAACCGCAGCACGGCTGGTGGGCTTGACCACATCGGCCACGGCAATAACTCCCAGAAGCTTCCGGGCCTCCGCAAAATACAGCGGCGTCTTTCCATCCTCCGCAAATGCTTCTGAGGCAGCCTTCAGAGCGCTTACGTCAATGTCTCTCTCGTCCATGAGGGCAAGGTTTCCGGCAATGTACTCCTGTCCGTCTATGACCGCTACAATGCCGCGTCCTGAAATGGCGGCAAACTCTCCCACATTCTTTAAAGCGATACCCTTTTTATCCGCCTCCTCAACAATGGCATCGGCCAGGGGATGCTCTGAGGGTTTTTCAATGGAGGCGGCAATTTCCAAAAGCCGGCCTTCCGTTACCCCGTTTGCCGCGGCAATATCGGTGACCCTTGGCTTTCCCTCCGTGATGGTGCCGGTTTTGTCAAGGACCACGGTATTTATTGTATGGGCAGTTTCCAGGGCCTCCGCAGATTTGATCAGTATACCGTTTGAGGCTCCCTTTCCGGTCCCCACCATAATGGCAACCGGCGTTGCAAGTCCCAGGGCGCAGGGACAGGATATGACCAATACGGCAATACCTATGGACAGTGCAAATTCAAAGGATTGCCCCAGCAGCATCCATATAACGGCCGCCGCAACAGCGATACAGATTACCACGGGAACAAAAATCCCGCTGATCCTGTCCGCGAGTTTGGCTATTGGGGCCTTGGAGGAGCTTGCCTCTTCCACCAGCTCTATGATCCTGGCGAGGGTGGTGTCATTGCCCACCTTCTGCGCTTTGAATTTAAAAAATCCGGTCTTGTTTATAGTGGCGGCTATGACCTGATCCCCCACCTGTTTCTCCACCGGAATGCTCTCTCCCGTCAGGGCGGACTGATCCACGGCCGAGCTCCCCTCAACGATGACGCCGTCAACAGGTATGCTCTGTCCCGGCCTTACCAGCACCAGGTCGTCAACTGTCACATCCTCCACCGGGATCTCCGTTTCCTGTCCGTTCCGCACTACAACCGCTGTTTTTGGCGCCAGATCCATGAGCTTCCGTATGGCTTCCGAGGTTTTCCCTTTTGAACGCGTTTCAAGAAACTTTCCCAGAGTGATCAGCGCCAGGATGGTCCCGGCAGACTCAAAGTAAATATCCATGAGATAACGGTCCACCGTATCCATGTCCCCATGGCCCAGTCCGTAGCCTATCCTGAAAATGGCAAATATGCCGTAAGCAATAGCCGCGGCGGACCCCAGGGCAATGAGCGAATCCATATTGGGGGACCTTTTTGCCAGGGTCTTGAATCCGACCTGAAAATATTTGCGGTTTACATATACTATGGGCAAAAGCAGTAAAAGCTGTGTAAATGCAAAAGAAATGCCGTTCTCCGGGCCGTGAAACGCTGTCTTTATAAATCCCGGAACCGGAAGTCCTATCCATTCCTTCAGCATATGGTGCATGGCAAGATAAATCAGCGGCACCCAGAAGGCAAAGGATACAATGAGCCTGAATTTCATCTCCTTCATTTCATTTTCCATGGGATTAACGGCTTTTTCCTCTTTTGCCCCGGCGGAAGCCGCCCCCCTGATAAACGTTGAAGCGTTATATCCCGCTTCAACCACCGCCTCTATAATTTTTGTATTATCTGTCATTCCGGCATCATATTCCACCGCCATGCTGTTGGTCAGCAGGTTGACATTGACCGTCTGCACTCCTTCAACCTTTTTCACGCCTCTCTCCACTCTTGCAGAGCAGGCGGAGCATGTCATACCGGTTACATTAAATTTTTGATTCATTATCATCACCTCTCTACCACACCCCCCGTGGGGTATGTTACAAGTAAATATATACTCCCTTTTTATAGCTTTGTCAATACTCTTAATCTGCCTTTTTTTCCGCTTTCTATGCTTTAATGTTCCGCTTATTTGTCGTACATACTATCCATATTGCAGATTTATTGAATTATAGTATAATTCTTTTAACGACAGTGATTTTCAGCACCTTGTCCAGGTACACGGACATTGATAGAATCTGCTTGAACTGCCGGAGAAAGGAAACACCGGAGCAAAGTGCCTGGTATGCCGGCAATGGAGGTTAAATATGTTCACTATAGATGAAAAAAGCAATATTTCACTTTATACTCAGCTGTATTCCCAGATCAGAACAAAAATATTGAAAGGCGATATAAAACCCGGAACCAAGCTGCCCTCAAGCCGCAAATTATCCACGGAGCTGCAGATCAGCAGAAATACTGTCCAGACGGCCTATGAGCAGCTGTTTGCGGAAGGGTTCCTTCTAAGCAGACCTCGGAGCGGCTACTATGTGGAAGACTTTGACCAGGGAATTCTCAACAGAACTCAGGTAACATATTCCGGAAAAACGGCTCCGGATAAGCGGAAAACTCCCAGCTGCAAATATGATTTTCAATATGGAAAGCTTGCCTCCGCCGAACTCCCCTTCTCAGAATGGCGCAAGCTGACCAACAAATGCCTCCGGGAATACAGGGAAAATCTCGCAGGCTACGGTCCCGCCTTTGGTGAAACCGGCCTTAAAGCCGAAATACTGAAATATTTGCATGATTACCGGGATGTGAACTGTACAGTTGACCAAATCGTCATAGGGGCCGGCACCCAATTCTGCCTGGGCCTTGTCTGCCAGCTGTTGGGCGCGAAAGGTTCTGCTATCGCGCTTGAAGAGCCCGGCTATGACAAATCCCGCAGCACTTTTCTCAATTACGGATATGAAGTGTGTCCGGTCAGACTTGATAAAAACGGGCTCAGCGTTAAAAAACTGGACGAGACCCGGGCGGCGGCAGTTTATGTGACTCCCTCCCATCAATATCCCACGGGTGTTATCATGCCCATGAGCAGGAGGCTCGAGCTGGTGGATTGGGCAATCAGGCACGATACCATGATTATTGAGGACGATTACAGCTGCCATCTCAGGTATAACATGAAACCCATACCCTGCCTTCAATCCCTTTGCAGCGATAAGGTCATATACATCGGCAGCTTTTCTAAATTCATTTTTCCCTCCATGAGGGTATCGTACATGGTCCTTCCCCAGGATCTTATGGGCAGCTTGAACAACATGTGTGGCGATTTTCCTTCTTTTGTTCCCTTCATGATTCAAAAACCGCTTGAGCTCTTTATGAAGGAAGGCTACTGGGAAAGCTATCTGAGAAAAACCACCAGACAGCAAAAGAAGAAGAGCGGTATTTTAGTCAACGCTTTAAAAAGCGAATTCGGAAATAAGATCTCCATCTCCGGGATGAATGCCGGCCTTCACCTTCTCGTGCAGGTAAACTGGCCCATGGAGGAGGAAGAATTGATCAGCCGCGCTCTCCGGATGGGTGTAAAAATATATCCCACTTCAAAGTACTGGAGCTTTCCCCATAAAAGTCCATACGGCACAGTTCTGCTGGGCTTCGGTGAAATAGCTCCGGAACATATTCCTCCTGCTGTCAGACTTCTGCGCAAAGCGTGGCTGGGCATTTAAGCCTGTAAATACGCTATTGTGTGCGCTCTCAACCAGGGAAAACTGGAACTTAGCAAATACGGAAAACTGGCTCTTCTTTTATGCCGGAATTGGTGCAAAATAAATGTGTACGGCATATTAAAATTAAAAGGAGTTTATATCCTATGAAAACTTCACCGGAAAATAAAGAGCAGTTGACCTTTGACACGTCCAAAATGGAATGGGAAGAAATTTTTGACGATAAAATCGGCAAGTCCCTTTTTGACAAAAAACTGATAGATGACTATGATACCGGTATGGTGGTCAATTTTTCCAGATATCCCGCCGGTTATTACAAGGAATTCCACAGGCATGCCTGTTCACACGGCATTTATGTTCTGAGTGGCACGCTTAAAACCGATAAGGGTGAATACGGTCCCGGTTGTTTTGTGTGGCATCCCGAAGGTGTGGTTGCCCGCCATGGCGCCACGGACAAGGAAGATTGCTGTGCTTTATTCATAACAAACAAGCCTTTTGAAATATCCTATCCCGACAAATAGAAACAGCATAATAAGCCGCAAGCATTTTTCAGAGTGAATTGCCAGAAAATACTATATTTTTCATATAGCTCATATCTGCTTTCTGCATATCACTATTTATAAAAGTTAAGTGAACTTGCCGGAAGGAGATCCCTGATTGAATATTCATAATAAATATAATAATAACCGCAAATCAAAATGGTTTGTTCTTATTTCCACCTGTCTTGGCCTTTTAATCCTTAATATTGACCTATTTATTGTAAACGTGGCATTGCCGGTAATAAGCAATAATTTTCACACCTCCTTAAGCCTGGCCTCGTGGACAATATCCGCCTATGCGCTTATGCTGGGTGTATTTCCGGCCGGCATGGGCCGGATCGGGGATATTCTGGGTCAAAAAAAATTATACATAACAGGGCTTGTAATTTTTACGCTTTCCTCTCTTGCCTGCGGATTGGCGGGTAATATTGCCCAGCTCATTTTTTTCAGAGTCATACAGGGCATCGGCGCCGCGGTTTTAACTCCCGGAACTCTTTCAATCCTTGTAAACGCATTTCCTCAAAAGCAGAGGGGACTGGCAATCGGACTAAATGGCGGCATCGGCGGCTTAGGCCTGGTAGCCGGGCCGGTTCTGGGCGGTTTGCTCATAAGAGGGGAGAATTGGAGATGGATATTTTTCATAAATATCCCGTTGGGAATAGTGGCCCTGCTGTTAACCTGCCTGTATGTGGAGGAATTTTATGATGAAAATGCCTCAAGAAACATTGACTGGCTTGGTCTGGCATGCCTGTGCCTGGGATTATTCTCCATCCTGTTTGCATTTACAAAAGCCGGAAACCATGGCTTTGACCGGTACAGCATATTATATTTACTGGCCGGGGCGGCACTCCTATGCCTGTTTGTATTTGCAGAGGGCCGGATACAAAATCCTCTTGTTGAACTGTCGCTGTTCAGAATTCCCGGTTTTATTATGCCCTGCATTACTTTATTCCTGTTTTCGGCCTCACTCTATGGCTCTCAACCCTATTGGAGCCTGTTTATGCAGAATTATTGGGGATTTACGCCTTTGCAGGGAGGGCTTGCCTTTGTACCTGCCACAACTCTGGTGGTACTTTTAACTCCTTTCGGAGGGATTATCAGCCAGAAAAGCGGAGAAGGACTGCGCTACATTACAATGACTGCAATTTTGTTAGTGGGAGTGAGTTTTGTGTATGCGGCAGGTATTCACGGGCAAAGTGCTTATGCAAGCCGGCTGCTTCCGGCACTTTTAATCCGGAGCGCCGGCATTCCCATAGTACTGTCCTCCACCGCCTTTTCCGTAATGAATTCTGTTTCTTCGGAAAGGGCAGGGATAGCCTCCGGCGTTCTCAATATGTTCAAGAACACCGGTACCGCCATGGGAGTGGCCATACTCGGCCAGCTTTACATGCACGATGTAAATAATATTGTGCCAAAGCTTGCGCCGGAAATTTCCCTGAACAAATTGGCTGAAATAGAAAATCTGGCTTCAAAATTTATTCCGGCAGCAGATGAATTTTTAAAGCCAACTACAGTAGCCGCCATTTTATCCGGCTTCAGGCACATGTCCGTAATCTGTGCCCTGGCGTGCTTTCCTGCGCTGATATCCGCAATTTTAATCAAAAGCCGGCTTTCAGACAACCCTGCGGAAATTAAAAACGTCAATGAATAAAATATTTACACCTTCCGGCTTCAATCTGCCTGAGCTTTTTTCAGCGCATTGGAATGCTGTATGTGTATGCCTATATG
>JAEWSZ010000185.1 GCA_023397905.1 Bacillota bacterium
AAGAATGAGAAGCAAATGACGCCCATATACCTGCAGTCTCCCAGAGAACTGTACAGAGTATTCAACCCAACCTATTTCTTCCCGGCCCAGGGAGTGTACATCGACCTGGCGGACCCCAACCTGACAGTAAAAAATTATTGGGAGTCGGAAGCTTATAAGAAGTTCTGCGACAAGTACTACGAGTGGGTGCAAAAGGGATGGGCAACCAAGGATTCCACCAAGATAAAATTGAGCAGTAATGATTTTATCGCTGGTAAAATAGGAACCTGCTACGGCAATGTCCTGTTCCCCACAGAAAAAATCGACGCATTAAAGGCAGTATCTCCGGACGGAGAGATCGAGTCCGTGAGCTTTAATCCAGATCAGCCAAAATATATAGAGCTCGCAACAGATAACCTGCTTTCGGTATTTGCACAGAGCAAAAAGGTGAACGAGTCGGTTGCATTCATCAATTGGATCAGGTCAAGCCAGGAAAACTACGACCTTATGTCATATGGAATAAGCGGAACCAATTACAACGTTTCAGGAGACAGCGTAAGCATTGAAGGAATAGCGAAGGAGCACGTCTATGCACCGAAGAGCTATACCTGGACAGACCTGAGATTCAACAGGTACAGCAAAAATGTTCCTGCTGCGTATATAGATACCATCAAGAACTGGGATAAAAACGCCATACAGTCGCCGCTTCTTGGAATGGCAATCGACACTACCGCCTTCAGCCAGGAGACAGCCAAGCTCCAGACAGTTATAGATCAGTACAACCTTCTTATGGAGCACGGTTTGATCAAGTATGACGACAAGAAGGATGAAATGCTCTCAAAAGCAAAAGCTGCCGGAATGGATACCATAATTTCCGAAATACAGAAACAGGTTGACGCATTCAAATCCAAATAATAGGAGTAATGTTTAGTGCAATCCATATTTAACGCAAAAGAAAAACCATGGATAGGCGGGCATCGGGGAACAGCCGTGTACTGCCCGGAAAATACCATACCAGCTTTTAATAAGGCGCTGGAAGCAGGCGCGGACTATGTGGAACTGGATGTCAGGCTGAGCAGGGACGGTATCCCTGTGGTAATACATAACGACACCATAGATGGGACCACAAACGGCACAGGAAAGATACGGGACTATACCGTGGAGGAACTGAAGCGATTTGACGCGGGAGGATATTTCGCTGAAGAATTTAAGGGAGTGAGGATACCGACGCTGGAAGAGGTTCTTGTATGGGCCAGAGGCAAGATCTGGCTCAGCATAGAAATAAAGGATGACGGCGATTACTCACGGGATATTGAGGCACTTATCATCGACTGTGCGGCAAAACATGGAATGACCGATCAGGTACTGATTATGGCCAATGACAGCAATATACTGAAAAGAATAAAAGAGTTGAACGGCAGTATTATGACCTGCCTGCTGGGCAGCGGCCCATGCGAAAAAGCCGTAATGCTGGCGAAACAGGCAGGAGCCGAGATACTGAACATTCCCCATAGCTTCATCACGGAAGAGCTTGTCAATGATGCCCACCGGAATAAGCTGCTGGTCCATGCCAGCCTCATCAATGACCCCTGCATATGGCGCGAGGTGCGGAAACTGGGGGTCGATATGGTAGACACGGATATTCCGGATATGATGAGAGAAACTGACGCATATCACTTGCGCTGACTGATTTTTTGACCGGCCTGATTTATTTATTGTTGATGGGATTGCCGGTGGTCTGGTAAAATAAGGCTGCACACATTACTTTGAAAAATAATGGTGTGCGGCCTTATGGGCTGTTCAGGCCCATAAAAGCATATTTCTTTTAACAGGAAAAAGATTATAATAGTATTGATATTTTATAACGGGATTTCATATAAAGGTTTTTTAGTTGGACGGTTTTCAATTTTAATTAATAATATATCACTTAGGAAAATATTGTTTCCAGGGGAGAATTTTTATGCCGAAGGTAGATGATGTGGCAAGGCTGGCAAATGTGTCAAAGGGCACGGTTTCCAATGTTTTCAGCGGAAAGCGGCCCACAAGCGACGAGGTCAAGCAAAGGGTGCTTGAGGCCGCCCGTACTCTGAAATACACTCCGAATCACATTGCCAGGAGCCTTGTGACAAAGCAGACTATGATAATAGGCCTGAAAATGCCCTACAGCAAGAATCTGGCCCTGGGCAGCCTGCATACAAATATAATCAACGGAGTGGTTACGGAAGCGGCGGTTAAAAATTACAGGGTCCTCATCGACACAATCCCTCCCATGGAAAAAACCAGGTCCTATATATCCACAGATCCTATTGACGGCGTAATAGTCCTGGGCCCGGAAGTGAAGGACGAGAGAATAAAAGCGCTGAGCCAGAGCAATATCCCATTTGTTGTAATCGGGATTCCTTTTGGTGTAAATGACGTATCCTATGTGGACAACGACAATGAAGAAATGACCTATGAACTGGTAAACTTGCTGGCTTCCAGGGGACATAAAAAGATATTGTTTCTGAATGCCATAGAGAAAAAGACGGTTGCCAGGGTCCGCGGAAACGGTTTTATTAAAGGGCTGGAGGGCAACAATCTGGCATATGGCGAAAAAGATATGGTATATAACAGGTTTATTTATGAAGATCCCAAGCTATACGGCTGTGATGCCACTCTGGAGGCCTTCGGCCAATGCCCGGACTATACGGCCATAATTGCCGATACGGACAGGGTGGCCCTGGGAGTCTTAAAGGCCTTGAAGGACATGGGAAAGCAGGTCCGGAAAGAGGTTTCGGTCATTGCCCTGAGCGATGACTACATGCTGTCCCAGGAGTCGGACACCCCTCTGACCACCGTGAACCTGTTTCCGGAACAGTTGGGAAAGGAAGCTGTCAGGCTGCTCATGGAGAAAATCCAGAACAAGGACGCAAACATCAACCGGAGGATAATAATACCGGCAAAGGTAATATCACACTTCTGAGGGCAAAATAATGGCAAGTATTTATATATAAGTTGAATGTACACAGGTGCGGCCGGTGGGCTCATCGGAGTAAACATGGTGGCTTTGCACATTTGGTGGCATGGAGGTTGAATGAAGGATTTTATTATAATGGACGGAGTGTCCTTTTCCTATGGAAAGCGGGAAGTGCTGAAAGACGTCCGGCTGGGGCTGGAGCAGGGAAGCTCCTACGCCCTTATAGGAAAGTCCGGTTCAGGAAAAAGCACGCTGCTGAACCTGCTTGCGGGATTCTTAATGCCGGACCGGGGAACGGTGGAGGTTAACGGCAGGGCAATCCGGAAGCCGAGAAGAGAAACCGCATTTTTGTTTCAGGAGCTGGGGCTGTTTCCATGGCAGACGGTGACAGAGGCTGTTTCCATGCCTTTGAGGTTAAAGGGCCGGAAGAAGGGGATGGAAACAGCAGTAACGGAGCTGCTCCGGGAGATGGGCCTGGAAAGCCATAGGGACAAATACCCCCAGGAACTGAGCGGAGGCGAACGGCAGAGGGTGGCTCTGGCCAGGACATTGATCGGAGAACCGGACCTGCTCCTGATGGACGAGCCCACTTCAGCCCTGGATGCCATGACGAAGGAGGAGCTGCAGGAACTGATACTCGGAGAACAGCAGAAAAGAAGAGCTACTCTGCTTTTTGTAACTCACGATATTGAAGAGGCGGTGACGCTTGGAAGGTACATCCTCCTGCTGAGCGGCGACGGAACGGTTTCAAAGCTTGACAATCCATATTATTCAATCGGCAATGCTAGAGAACAGCTGGGCTTTTATGACGAATGCATCAAACTCAGAAAACAGCTGAAAATGGAGATGTGACCATGAAAAACTTGAAGAGATTTACCTCAGGCCAGTTAGTGGGTTTTCTGAGCTTTCTTGTACTCTGGGAGCTTTTCCACCTGCTTTTAAAAACCCATACTGTACCGTCGCCCCTTGAAACTGCGGCTTATATGCTGACCGTTCCGGCAGAGCTTTTGAGGCACTGTGCCGCCAGTATTCTGAGGGTGGCGGCGGCCATTGGCATTTCACTGGTACTGGGAGTTCCGGCGGGAATCCTCCTGGGGGTGAACAAAACTTGCAGAAGGCTGTTTTCGCCGCTGCTGTATTTTATATATCCAATACCCAAGGTGGCGTTTCTGCCGGTCTTTATGCTTTTATTCGGTCTGGGGAACACTTCGAAGGTGATCCTGGTGATCTGGATCATAGTATTCCAGATCATGCTGTCGGTGAGAGACGGGGTGGACCAGATCACACCGCTGTATTTCAAGGTCATGGACAGCTTCTGTGTGTCCGCCGTGCAGAAATACAGGTATCTGATCCTTCCGGCTGTGCTCCCACATATATTTACGGGTCTGAGAATCAGCACGGGTATTTCACTGGCCTCCCTGTTTTTTGCAGAAAATTATGCTACATCCTATGGAATAGGCTATTATATTCTGAGCGCATGGACCAAAATGAACTATGTGGAAATGTTCAGCGGGATTCTGGCGCTGGGCCTTGCGGGAATATTGCTGTTCAAGGTGCTGGACTGGCTGGAGTCGGCTTGCGCCCCCTGGATAAGGAGAAAGAGTTAGACACGGCAGCATGGCTGGAAGAGAGAATCAGAACGATGCAGCCTTGCTCCTGCTCCTGTATCCTCCCTGCCGCATCCAGGCTGCTATTTAATATATGAGAAATCTGTCAATTCTTCATAGGTGTAGAGCTTGCCTATCTGGCCCTTGTCTTTTGTCCATTTGATGATATTGTCAAACTGGTTCTCATCAATGGTTCCCGCGTGCCGGAACTGTCCGGCAATACCTGACAGGTAGCCGCTGATGGCTTCCGGGAACTGGTATTTTGAAAGTATATCGCTGTATTCCTTTACATCTGTGGCATTCATGTAATCAATGGCATTGTTGTAAGCCTGATAAAAAGCTCTGATATCTCCGGGACGGTCTGCCAGCGTGCTGTCTGTGAACAGCAGTGTCCCGCCCTTGATGCCCGCATCCTTTGAGCTGCCCAGTAAATGGGCGCCCTGTTTTACCAGCATTCCGGCCTGGGGCTCGGTGTATACCACGCCGTCGATCTGGTTGGACATCAATGCTTCCGATCTTCCTGAAAAGGAAGGTATCTCTACGATTTCATAAGTAAAACCGTATTTGGCCGCAAACTGGTCCATGATGTATTCCAGGATGAAGTTTGGCACAAGGGAAATCTTTTTGCCGCCCAACTGTTCCATTTTGGTGATTTCTGAGCCCGGAGAGGACAGTATTTTGAAATCTTCGCTTATGTCCGAGGTGATTTTCATGGGAATGCCTTTATCCACAAAGGTCGCACCCGTCATGACATCGCCGATGGCGGCGTCAAGTCCCTTGGCCTGAACGGCCACATTGCGGTCGTTGGGCGAGGAAAAGGACTTGATGGCCACCTTCACGCCGGCTTTCTCAAAAAAGCCCTTTTCCTGGGCGAGAATAATGGGGATAGCCGATTCCGCCGGAAGGATGCCTATGTTCAGTTCCTGCCCGGTGGGCTTCAGGCCGGCAGTGGTTGAGCTTGAAGCGGTGCTGCCGGAGGGCGTTATCCCGGTGTCTTTCTCTGTTGTTGAGCAGGCGGGCAGAAGCAGGGTACCCAGCAATCCGGCCAGCAGTATAAGTATTGTAAATGATCTTTTCATTTGGTTCATCTCCTATCTCAAATTATGTCTTATTTAATTCATAAAGCATGGATTTAGTTTGGGTCATATCTCAGGTGAATATGTATCCCGCTTTTTAAAAGCGGGGAAGAACAATGGCGGAAAAAAATTTTTCATTGCCGTGGCTTATTGCCCGGCTATGTCCCGAAAGGTCTCCGGCTCCATAAAATACGGGATGGCATTCCGTCTGAGCAGGAGCGGGTCGGTATCTTTTCCGTTTCTGCCGCCTTCGCTGGTGAAGGCCAGCCGGAAACCTTTTTCCCGAAGCAAGGCCACATTCCTGTCTGAGTACAGGCCGAAGGGGTAGGCAAATACATCCTTTGCGCTGATAACAGGATTGCCGTTGCAGCGGTCCAGATCCTCTGAAAATTCTATGTCGCCGGCTTCCGTTATTATTCCGGCGGCGGGACCCGTCCTGGTGTGGAATTGATGGGTATGGTTGGCATATTCAAAGACATCGGTCATTTCTTCCAGATCTTTTGGGGTCATGCATATTGATTTTTCCGGATCAAAGGGTTTGCGCCCGGTGTGAAGCCAGCCGGTGACTACAAAGGCGGCGGCGCGGAAGCCGTATTTCTTTAAAACAGGATATGCGTAAAGCCCTACTGACTGGTAGCAGTCGTCAAAGGTCAGCAATACGGATCTCTCCGGCAGCCCGGCTCCCTTGTAATAATAGTCTTCAACCTGGGAAAGCGTTAAAGTATGGTAGTTGTTCTCATGCAGATATTCCATCTGCCAAAGGAAATTTTCCAGCGTGACAAAAAGCGGATGTGGCAGATTGTCGTTATAATCCTGCCTTACATCGATGGGTGAAGCCTGTCCGGCATGAAGCATGCGGCTTTCCCTGATCTCATGGTACATCAGTGCGGAAAATGGCATGGCGGTATTCTCCTTTCGTAAAGCCAATTTCGGTTTAAACCTTTGCTTTCAGTTCCAAACCTGAGCTGTCAGTAATTGGCGGATAAAAATCATATTAAATCCAATTATAAAATATATCACAGAAGGACCGGAAACGGTATACGAAAATTAATAAAACAAAAAAAATATATCCGGCGGGTTTCTCAGTATGAGTTATGGAAGGCAAATCAAGCGGGACATCAGAGCCTCGGAGGGCTCTGCATATATTGTGATTAATAGAGCGGATTTTTTCCGCCCGTACCTGTGTTTTGAAGGCGGTAGTCCTTGGGGCTAAGCCCCGTGTATTTTGTAAATATATGGGTGAAGTAGGAGGCATCGTCTATTCCCACATCGAGAGCAATTTTAAATATCTTGTCCGAAGTGCTTCTCAGAAGCTTTTTAGCTTTCTCCATGCGGAGCCTGTTCAGCGCGTCGCCTACAGATTCTCCGGTTTCCTTTTTGTACACTTTGCTGAGGTAGTTGCTGTTTACGTGAATTTGGTCGGCTATTGTCTGAAGGTTTATGTTCTGGTTGAATTTTTCATTGAGACATCTGTTGACGGCAATAACAAGGTAGTTGTTGCTTCTGCTGCTCATGGAAATAAGCTGTCCCACATTGTTTATTACCTTAAACAGAATGTCCGATAAATTCCGGATGTATTTGCAATCCTGTATCTGCCTGTAAATATCGGTTTCACTTTCCAGGACGGAAGGCATGTTCAGGCCGCTGTTGGTCAAAAGCCTGAAACACAGGGAACACAGGAATATGCTGGAAAGCTTGACCTGTTCTATGGGCTCCTGATTGGTCTTATAGTCATCAAGGAGCCTGGAAAGTGTTTCTATGGCGATGTCGGTGCTGCCCTGCTGGATAAAATTTATAATATCGTCTATGGTCCCATAGGTTTGCTGGGTCCTGCTTACGGAATGGGAATCCAACTTCGGGGTGAAAATAGAAACGGTATTGATGCTGTAAAAATTGCTTTCCATGGATTCAAGTGCTTCATTACATGCGGAAGAAAGCGAATGGATGGACCGGTGCATGCTGCTGACGCCTATTGACAGGTCAAATTTCATATAGCCGTCGGCCATGGACAGTATTTCATTGCTGGTTATAATAATAGCCTGGAGGCATTTGGAGGGACTTTCGTCTTTAAAGGAAATAACCGAGAAAAATAGATTCTTGTCCATTATAACAGTGCTCTGCCGGTAATCTTTAAAAGCCAGGGATATGAAATTTTTGACAGCATAAATAAACCTGGTCTGCTTTTCGGAATCTCCGGGGGATGTGTCCCTTCTGATCTCATAGGCTACCACAAAAAAGTTGTCAAGCCTGATATGCAGCTCAGATACCTTCTTCTCCATGTCGGAGGTATTTAGGATCACGTTGTTGATCACATCTCTGAAGAATTTTTCACGTATCTCAGATAGATTTTTATTAATTTTGCTCTTCAGACTGTTTAATTGCTCCTCCTTGACCTTTTGCTCATCAATGAGTCTTTTAGCCTTTGTTATTGCTTCCTGCAGTTTTTCATCGGGATTTGTTTTTATGATGAAATCCACCGCATTGTATTTTATGGCCGACTGGGCATATGAAAAATCCGCATAGGCGGTTAGTACAATGGTCTTTATACCGGGGTGGTTTTCACAAATATATTTTGAAAGTTCAATTCCGTCCATACCGGGCATTCTTATGTCAACGATTGCAATATGGACGTCATTTGGATGTTTTTCAATATATTCTTTTGCAGCGATTCCGTTTCCGGCTTCATAGACCACTGTGCAGCCTAATAAGTCCCAGTTTACGAAGCTGAGAAAATACTTTCTGATAATCGGCTCGTCATCTACAAGAATCACATTATACATTTTCATCGTCTCCCTGATCGACCGGAATATGGAGTACAACCTTTGTTCCCTTGCCGGGCCTGCTCTTCACCGAAATACCGAAATCATCCCCGTACATGATCTTGATTCTTTTGTTTGTATTATAAAGTGCAATATTGTTGTGGGCTTTGTCGTGATGGCCCCGTCTTGTATCGCCGTGGTCCTCCAGATTTATTAAACCTGCTTCAAAGCCCACTCCGTCGTCAATGACTTCGAAATATAGCGAGTTTTCGTCCCTGAACGCATTTATGGTCACATTCCCGTTGCCAAGTTTGTTTTCCAACCCGTGGACCACGGAATTTTCCACAATGGGCTCTATGCAGAATTTAGGAAGCAGACAGTGGTTGATGGAGTCGTCGGAAATATTTATGGTGTACTCCAACCTTTCTCCAAAACGTACTTTTTGAAGATAAAGATAAAATTTGGCATATTCCAGTTCCTGGTGTACGGGTATTTTCAGAGTGCCTTCGGAATAAATACCTGCCTGCAGCAGCACGCTCAGGGATGTTACCATTTTATATACCACCTCGTCATTTGCCAATCGGGCATTATAACCTATTGTTGCCAGCGCATTGAATAAAAAATGCGGATTCATCTGAGAATGCAGGAATTTTAGGTCTGTTTCCTTCAAAAGCAGCTGTTTTTCATAAACCTGCTTGATCAGATATTGTATTTCCTCTGCCATGCTGTTGAAAGTTGTGCTCAGCTCATTCAGGTCGGAATCCTTGTATACCGGCATTCTGGTATCATAATTCCCTGAACGGATCTTTTTTATATTGTTGATGAGATGCCTGATATAACCGGAAAGAGCCAGGGAAACGGCAATACTCATGAGCAGGCTTACAAAGATTATTACGACCGATATGGAAAGGTAGTCCCTCATGCTTGCCGAAAGATTTAAAAGCACCTGCTTTTTCGGAATCATTACGACCAGGTTCAGGCCGTTGTTGAATATTTTCTTGTGGGCGAAATAGTATGTCTCATCATTTATTTTCAGCTCGTCTATCTTTGAAATATTTTTCTGGGTGAGAAAGGTATCTTCCACTTTTTTGCCCAGCATGGTTTGGTCGGAATGCAGGTATATGGTACCCTGATTGTCATATATGATTATTTTCGAATCAGGGTATTCAAGGTTTTTGCAGTACTTTTCATACAGTGTGTTTTCATCCATTCCGATAACGAGATACGCAAACAACTTTGAAGTATTCAGGTTATTAACGCCTCTTACAAAATAAATCCTGGCGTCGGAGGCGGACGGCGGGAGTATGGCCAATCCGGGTTTATTGGCGCCAAGGGACGTCTTGTAAATGTTTACATTGTTTTTGTACTCGGTATCAAAATTCCCCATATTTCTGGAAATCGAACAGTAGTCATTTTCGCCGAAAAACAGATATAAAGTTGACATAAGTTTGGAATTCCAGGCATTATCGAATACTATGCTGTTCCTCAGCTCGGAATCAATACTGCTTTTAACCTCAAAAAATGATTCGGACTCGGTATTCAGATTTTCATCAAAAATATATTTCCTTATTGTGGAGCCTGACAGCACTCTTATACAGGAATTGTCAAAAGTTGTGAAGGAGGACTCTATATTGCTGCTCAACTGGTATATTGTCTGGTCCAGATTGTTGTATGCGTTGCCTGATAGGGCGGAATATATTTTGCCGTAAAAGAAGATCCCTGCCACAGCCATGGGCACAAATACCATTAGAATGATCAAAGCTACAATTTTATTTTTTAATGTGTATAAGCTTTTAATTCTATTCAGTATGATGATGAATTCCTCCAAGTATATATTTAAATTATTATTTTAATTATCATTTAGCCATGCCGTGAAAAAATCCTTTATTTTGAATTCAAATAGCCCGATTTTTCATATTTTATACCGATTTATTATATAATAAATATTTTTCGCCTGTATACAAAATCTAATCATAAAAGATAAGCTGAAAAACACAACAACGTGTACTTAATTATCATTCATTCTTTCGGCGTAAATTATTATAATATGCTTGTAGCGCTACATAATATGATTATGGGAGGAATAATCCATGATGAAAAGATTATATGGTAAAGTAATACCTGTGTTAATGGTTATTGCCATATTAATTACGTTTGCAGGCTGTCAGGGCAATTCAGGCGGAAATGCCGGTGCGTCAGGAACGGCCGATCAAAGCTCCACGGGCCAGACCGCAGGCAGTACCGGAAATACGGAGCCTGTTAAAATCAGTTATCCAAATTACAGGGTGGGCACACATGTCAATGCCGCATATGAAGCTAAAATTTTAGAGAATTTCAAAAAAAAATATGCCGGGCAGATAGAGCTGAATATTGAAGAATTGCCCAGCGACAAAGCATATGAGGACAAGATAAAGGTGCTTCTGGCATCAGGAGATCCGCCGGATGTAGTAGCGGCCATGCCTGCCTTGCAGCAATTGGCTCTAAAAGGAAATCTGTTTGTTGATTTAAAACCTTACCTGGATGCCGACCCTGAATGGAAGGACGCAATAGGTGAAGACGCAATCAAAGCAAATACTTTTGACGGAAAAGTAGTGAGCGCATCCGAAGGAAGATCGGTGGCAGGCTATTATTATAACAAGGAAATGTTTGAAAAAGCGGGAATCAAGCCCGCGGCCACATGGGATGAGTGGTTTACCAACCTGGATGCCCTCAAAAAGACCGGCGTTATTCCCGTAGCGCTCATGACCGGTGAAAATTCCTGGACTACAAACCTCATTCTTGCGTCCATCATAGGAACATCGGGAGAGGCGGGCAACACATTTATGAATACGCCTAACTGTACCAATTATGAAACTCCTGAATTTATAGACGCTCTTACAAAAGTTCAGAAGATGCTTCAGGAATATACGTCCAAGGATGCTCTGGGAGCCACATACAATGTAGCGGCAAACAATTTTCTCAGCGGCAAGGCGGCCATCATAGCAAACGGAATCTGGATGACAAGTGATTTTGTAAACACAGAAAAAACTTCCCCGGATTTTGATAAAAAGGTGGGTATAGCCGTATATCCCGGTTCCGGACTTTTCAGCATATACGACCAAGGCTTCATGGTCCTGTCAAAAGACAAGGAGCATGCCGACGCTGCTGCGAAGCTTGTAAAAGCTCATGACGAACTGGACGCGCAAAAGCTGTTCCTGGACCTCTGCTCAAACTTCCCGCTTAATCCTTCAGTACAGCCTTCAGAGGAATTCAAGGCAAACAATCCTCTGTTCACCGATCTCAATTCGGCGCTGGCAAATACCACGTATAAATATAGATTTATGAACGGTATCGATTATCCCAATGTAGAAGACGCTTTCTCACAGCTTTATCCGGCGCTTGCAATGGGCAAGCTTACGCCTGCGGATATGGCTAAAAAGCTGACCGAGACCGCAAAGAAAAATGTTCAGTAAATAAAAAATCGGTAGTGCAATCGATTCATATGCCTGGCCGCTAAAGGGCAAAATTCTCCCGGGCGGTCAGGCATAATTTAAGGAGGTGGGCCGGTGAAAAGAGGTTATACTAAATGGATAATAATTTTTTTAATCCCGTCGCTTATAATTTTTTGTATAGTATATCTGGCATCAATTGTTCTTATGGTAGGTTCTTCCTTCACTGATTGGCAGTTATTGTCCAAACAGAGCTTTATCGGGCTTAATAATTACTTAAAAATATTTTCCGAAGACGGCACTTTTTATAAAGCGGCTTTGAACACTATCATATGGGTTGTCCTGCAGGCTACGGTACACGTGGCCATAGGAGTGACGCTGGCTTTGATATTATCAAAAAAGGAATTCTATTGGAAGTTCGTCAGAACTGTGTATTTCATACCAAATATAATCTCAGGCGCCGCACTGGGTATGTTGTATCTTACCATTACCAATCCACAGTACGGCATGATCAACTCACTGATCAAAAATATCGGTTTCAGGAACTTTGACCACAACTGGTTTTTCGACTATAATACGGCTTTTTTCACAGTGACTATGACATGGCTTCCATACGCCGCAGTAGTGACAATACTGTGTCTGGCCGAAATATCGTCAATTCCGGATTCATTGATTGAATCTGCAAAAATAGATGGGGCGGGCAGTATAAGAATAGACCTGAGTATAGTGCTTCCCATGCTCAGAAATATCGTGGGCACGTGTGTAATAATCGCCGCCACGAGCATGCTGCAGAATTTTGCGACAATTTATATGACAACCAACGGCGGCCCAGATATTGAAACAACAAATCTGCCGCTCTATATTTACAAGGTGTCCATGCTTGAAAATAATTACGGATATGCAAATGCCCTGGGAACTCTTGTCACAATCATGGGTGTGGCAATCATCCTCATAATTCAGAGAAGTTTCAGAATGGGCCAATCAGACCTGTAGAAAAGAGGTGAACACAATGGAGAAAATTTCGGGAATTTTTTTCAAAATAATAAAGTACGTTTTTATACTGACAATCGTAGTGATCTCCATAGTACCCATAATATGGGTGGTACTGTCGTCCTTTAAAACGAATATTGAAATATTGAATTCGGCCTTCAAGCTCCCTGAAAACTTTGGTTTTCATAACTATGTGACAGCTTTTAAACTGTCTCCCATAGCAAAATTTTATGTAAACAGCCTTATTGTGGCAGTGGCAGGGACGGGGCTCAATATTATAGCTATCGGTATGGCCGCATATGTTTGCGCCAGGTTTGAGTTCAAGGCAAAGGGGCTAATTCTCTCGATTTATTCCATATCCCTGCTGATACCGGCGGCCGCGCTTCTGTTTCCGCTCTATCTGACCATCAGCAAAATGGGAATGATCAATATGTTGCCGGGATTAATACTGGTTTATGCGGGATTGGGGCTGCCCACTACGCTTTTTATACTGAGAAGCTATTTCCTCACCATACCCAAAGAGCTTGAGGAAGCCGCCTACCTTGACGGGGCGGGATTTATCAGAACATTTGCCCAGATAATCCTTCCAATGTCCCGGCCGGGCATAGGAACGGCCGCCGTACTCCAGTTCATGCTCTGCTGGAATGAATTCCAGTTTGCCCTTGTGCTTACCACAGGCAATTCAAGCAGAACACTGCCGCTGGCGCTGGTCTATTTTACCTCGCTGTTTTCCTCAGACCTTGGTGCTTTATTTGCCGCCACCACGGTTATCATAATGCCCAGCATCCTGTTCTATATACTTTTGCAGAAGCAGATGGTTTCCGGCCTGACAGCCGGAGCCGTAAAAGGATAGGGGGCATTGTGCCCAGTATGGGCACATGGAGGTTAAATGAAAAATGTGATGTGGTATGATAAACCGGCTTCCGAATGGGAAAAGGGGATGCCTCTGGGAAACGGCAGGCTGGGGGCAATGCTGCTGGGAGGTATACAAAAGGAATGTATTTATTTAAACGAGGATACCCTGTGGTCTGGATATCCATGCAACTATGCCGATCCTGAGGTGAGGACCTATCTGGAAGAAGCCCGTGAAATGATATTCCAGGAAGAATACGGCCGGGCTTACCGTATAATAAACCAGCATATGGTGGGGTACTGGACAGAGTCATATATGCCTATGGGGACGCTGTACATGGAGATGGAGGGGATGACAGAGGAGGCAAGCCGGTACAGCCGGGAGCTTGACCTTTCAAAGGGTATAAGCACGACGCGCTTTACCATAAACGGAACAGCCTACACCCGGACAGTGTTCTGTTCCCATCCCGCCGGCGCTTTAATAGTCAATATCCGCTCCGAAGGGGGCGGGACTTTCAGCGTCAAGGCTTCAATGGACAGCCAGCTGCAGGGTTTTACCGGTATAGAGGATGGACAGCTTATAATGACCGGCTGGTGCCCATCCCTGGTGGAGCCTGACTATTACCAGTGTGACCATCCGGTCATATATGAACCCTTTGAGACAACAAGGGCCATAAAGTTTCAGGTTAGGCTGGCCGCCATTTCAGAAAATGGTGTAACGGACGTTACGGAAAATGGAATATCGGTCAGCAACACCTGCAATGTCACTTTGATATTGACGGCCTCCACCAGCTTTAAAAGCTATAAGGAGTCTCCTGACAAAGACTATGCAAAAGAGTGCGGGAACATGATGGACAGAATCAGAAACAGAGATTTCAGCTCTGTTTTGCAGGAGCACATCGACGACTTCAGCAGCCTGTTTGACAGGGTGGACATAGACCTGGGACATTCGGACAATGAGATCTATCCCACGGATGAAAGACTGAAAAGGATGGAGGAGGGGGAAGAGGACCCGGACCTGGCGGCAACCGTATTTCAGTTCGGAAGATATCTGCTCATATCGGGCTCAAGGGAAAAAACTCAGCCGCTGAATCTGCAGGGTATATGGAATAAATATTTAAGGGCTCCCTGGAGTTCCAACTATACGGTAAATATAAACACCCAGATGAATTACTGGCCCGCTGAAGTCTGCAATCTTATGGAATGTGCGGAGCCTTTGATAAACTTTATATTGGAGACTGCGGATACGGGCCGTGATACTGCTGGCATAAACTATGGCGGCAGGGGCTGGACCTGCCATCACAATGTGGATCTGTGGAGGAAAACCACAGCCGCAGGGTCAAGAAAGCATGACGTTAAAATCGCGCAGGTGGCCTTCTGGCCCATGGCGGCTGGCTGGCTCTGCCGGCATTTGTGGTCCCTCTATGAATTCGGCGGAGATTTGAAATTCTTGAGAGAAACAGCATATCCTGTCATGAAAGAAGCGGCTTTGTTTCTGGCAGACTGGCTTGTAACCAATGAGGATGGGACCCTGTGCACCTGCCCTTCGCTTTCGCCGGAAAACAAGTTTATTTTTAAGGGAGAGGTTCAGAGTATTGGCATATCCTCCACTATGGATATTTCCATAATAAAGGAGCTTTTTCTCAATTGTATCAAAGCAGCCGAACTGCTGGATTCCGATTGCGGTTTCAGAGAGCTGCTGAAAGGCAAGCTTGAAAAATTACCTGATTTTTCAGTGGGAAAACACGGGCAGCTCATGGAATGGAATCAGGATTTTGAAGAGGAGGATGTTGCACACCGGCATTTATCCCATCTCTATCCCTTGTATCCCTCAAATCTGATTTCTGTTGAGGAAACCCCGGAACTGGCCCGTGCCTGCAAAGTGGCCCTGGAAAGGCGGGGAAACGGAGGCGTCTCCTGGAGCTTTGCCTGGAAAATCAATCTGTGGGCCCGGCTGAGGGAACCTGAACGGGCATATGATGTAATACGGCAATTCTTAAGGTTTTCCGGTTCAAAGGAAATATCCTATACAGAAGGCGGGATTTATGAAAATCTGTTTTGCGCCGGACCGCTGCAGGTAGACGGAAATCTGGGATTTACGGCAGGCATTGCCGAAATGCTCCTGCAGAGCCAGGCGGGAGAGCTGATCTTCCTGCCTGCACTGCCAAAGGCATGGCATACGGGATATGCGAAAGGGCTGAAGGCCCGCGGTAACAAGACAGTGGATATATCCTGGGAAAACGGAAAAATTTTGAATGTGAATGTCCGGTAGCTATACCGGTTCGGGGAGAATTTATGGACAAAAAGAAATTAATATTTGAAAAGCGCATTTCACTGGAAGAAAGTGAACTTTTACTTAATGAGACACTTTTTCACAATGCAAACGGATATATGGGCGTCCGATCAAATTTTGAGGAAGGCTATAAAGAGGGCTGCAAATCCATCAGAGGTCAATATATTAATGGTTTCTATGAATTTATAGATATGAATCAGGCCGAAAAACTGTACGGACTGACAGAGGAAAAGCAGACAATCCTCAATGTGGCCGATACCCAGGGAATTGAGCTGTTTATAGACGGAGAAAGATTTTCCATGTTTGAGGGCGAAGTCCTGGACAGTTCCAGAATACTTGACATGGAGCAGGGATACACCATGAGAAGGATCCTCTGGCGCTCCGGAAAAAATCATGAGGTGGAAATATCCATAAAAAGAATGACTTCCTTTGTGACCCTGCCTTTATTTACCATAGATTACAGTGTCACAGCCCTTAATTTTGAAGGGGATCTGAAATTTGTATCGTCACACTCCGGGAAGGTAATGAATTATTCTGATCCAAATGATCCGAGGGTGGCCGCTGAAAGCTCACAATACCTGTTTACTGAAGAAGCCGGATATGCCGGGGATATTTCAGTTATAGTTTCCGGCACGGCCAGGTCAAAACTGTGGGTGGCAACGGCTGTCAGAAATATTTTATCGGTAGGCTGTGACGCCGGATTTTCAATTGAAGGAAATACCGCTGTACACAGCATGACCTGTCATGTCAATAAAGGGCGGACGGTGTCCCTTGTAAAATACACGGTGATTTGCGATTCCATAAGATATGACCGGGTAAAGGAAGCGGCGTTTGACATTATGGTGAAGAGCACTTCCGTACCCGTCCGCGAGCTGTATGAACAGCAAAAGGAATACCTGGACAGATACTGGGAAAGCTGTGCGGTAGACATTTCCGGCGATGACGAAATGAACACCGCGGTATATTACAATCTGTACCAGCTAATTCAATCGGTGGGGAAAGACCGGTTTTGCAATATAGCTGCAAAGGGGTTGAGCGGGGAGGGCTATGAAGGGCATTATTTCTGGGATACGGAGATGTATATTCAGCCTTTTTTCTGTCTGACACAGCCTCAAATCTCAAAAAATCTTATCAGGCACCGATATACCCTTCTGGAGTCTGCCAGGGAGAATGCCAGAATCCTTGGGCATGCTAAGGGGGCGCTGTACCCATGGAGGACCATTATGGGCAGGGAATGTTCCGGCTATTTTCCGTCAGGATCGGCTCAATACCACATAAACGGTGATATTGCCTATTCTATTGCCGCATATTATCTCATGACAAAGGACCTGGAACTGATGGCCGAATGCGGGGCCGAAATAGTATTTGAAACGGCCAGGCTGTGGATGGATACGGGTAATTATGACGGAGACCGGTTTGTGATCAACGATGTTACGGGGCCGGACGAATACACGTGTATTGTTAATAACAATTATTATACAAATGTAATCGCCAGGTACAATTTAAATTGGGCGGTGAAATTATACGGGCTGCTGGAGGAAAACAATGCGCTTGCGGACATTGCGGTAAAAATAGATTTGCTGCCCTGGGAGATAAGTGGTTTTGAAAAAGCGGCCGAAGCCATGTTTCTGCCATACGATGCCGAAAAGGGCATAAATCCTCAGGATGATTCATTTCTTTCAAAGAGGCTGTGGGATATAGACGGCACTCCCAAAGAAAATTTTCCTCTCCTGCTTCACTATCATCCCCTGCATTTATACAGGCATCAGGTATGTAAACAGGCCGACACGGTAATGGCACATTTTATCCTGGAAGATGCTCAGCCGCTTGAAACCGTCAGGAATTCCTTTGAGTACTATGAAAAAATCACAACTCATGATTCCTCTCTTTCCACATGTATATTCAGCATCGTGGCTTCCAGGCTTGGACTGCGGGAAAAAGCATACAGCTATTTTGGGGAATCCGCCAAGCTGGATATATTCAACACCCATAAGAATACCAGGGACGGAATACACACGGCAAACATGGGCGGGAGCTATATGACCATAGTTTATGGCTTCGGAGGCTTCAGGGTCAAGGAAAAAGGGATATGCTTTGCGCCATATTTGCCGGAAAAGTGGGAAAGGTACTGCTTTAATATACTCTATGAGGGCAGCTTGATACGCACTACCGTGGACAGGAAAGGATGCGGCCTGGAGCTGCTCAGAGGGGCTCCGAAGGAAGTATATGTATTCGGTGAAAAATACAATCTGGACCGCAGACTCGATTTCTCTGAACCTGCGGCAAAGGAGGAAAAATGAAATACAGGGGGGCAATATTTGATCTGGACGGCGTTCTGGTGGATACCGCCAAATATCACTATCTGGCATGGAAGACCATAGCCGACAGGCTAGGTTTCAGTTTTTCCCTGAAAGACAATGAACGCCTGAAGGGAGTCTCGCGGATGAGATCCCTGGACATACTCCTGGAGGTGGGAAATATGGAGGGCCGCTTTACAGAACGGGAGAGAGCAAGCCTGGCTGAAGAGAAGAATAAAAAATATGTGGAATACATATCAAACATGGACAGCTCCGAAATCCTGCCCGGGGTGTTGAATATATTGACCGTGCTGAAGAAGAAGGGAGTTAAAACCGCACTGGGCTCAGCCAGCAAAAATTCTTCGTTGATTTTGAAAAGTCTTAGTCTGGAAAAATATTTTGATGTTATTATAGATGGTAACAGCGTTTCGAAAGCCAAACCCGATCCTGAGGTGTTCGCGGCAGGAGCAAAGGCCCTGGGAGAAAATTATGAAGACTGTGTGGTGTTTGAGGATTCGGAAGCGGGCTTGATGGCCGCCAGTGGAATAAAAATGCATGCCGTGGGGATAGGCCTTAGGGAAAATCTTCCCAGTGCAGACGAGGTTTATTCAGGTTTTGAAGCTTTCCCGACGGACAAATATTTTTAACTTATAGGAGTTGATTTTGATGTCAGAGGATAATAGTTTGAAGAGAAGCACTCCTGAGGAGCAGGGAATAGCTTCAAAAGCGATGCTCAATTTTCTGGAAGCTCTGGAGAAGGAGACACAGCTCAAAACGGGACATGAGCTGCACAGCATTATGATACTGCGTCACGGATATGTCGTGTGTGAGGGTTGGTGGGCGCCGTACAGGAAATCCGTGCCCCATAAGCTGTTTTCACTCAGCAAGAGCTTTACCTCCACCGCTGTGGGATTGGCGGTCCAAGAGGGAATAATTGGGCTTGAGGACAGTGTGATGTCTTTTTTCCCGGAAGCTGCGCCTGAAATCATAGGAGAAAATCTTGCCGCCATGAACATCAGGCATTTGCTGACCATGTCCGCGGGGCATTCGAAGGATACGCTGGAAGCCCTGTACGAAAGCGGAGACGGAAACTGGGTGCGGGCATTTCTGGCCCTGCCGGTGGAAAATAAGCCAGGAACACATTTCCTGTATAATTCCGGGGCTACATACATGCTTTCGGCAATAATTCAGAAGACTACGGGAAAGACTCTTCTGGAATACCTCCAGCCCAGGTTTTTCGAACCTCTTAGCATAGAAGGCGCCACATGGGAATCCTGCCCAAGGGGAATCAATACAGGAGGATTCGGATTGAACCTGAGAACGGAAGATATAGCCAGGCTGGGCCAGTTATACCTGCAAAAGGGCCTATGGGACGGCAAAAGGATCCTTCCGGAGGCCTGGGTTGAGGAAGCAACGAAATTACAGATAGCAAACGGCGCCAATCCTGAAAATGAATGGGAGCAGGGCTACGGCTACCAGTTCTGGCGCTGCCGCCACGGCATGTACAGGGGAGACGGGGCCTTCGGCCAGTTTTGCGTGGTCATGCCGGAAAAGGAGGTGGTCATTGCCACCACTGGAGCAACCAATGATATGCAGAGTATATTAAATCTCATATGGAAACATTTGCTGCCTGCCATGGAGGATGGCCACATACTTGCGGACAGAGCCGCCCTCCGTGAGCTGGAAAACAGGACTGCCGGCCTTGCACTGCCGGGACCCTCAGGTGTGAAATACTCACCTGAAGCCGGAAAAATATCTGGCAGGACTTATATCCTGGATCCCAATATGGATAAAACCGGAAGCCTCCTTTTTAATTTTGAAAATGATTTTTGTGAGATAGCCATTACCGGTGAAGACGGAAGGTATACATATAAATGCGGATACGGGAAATGGATTGAAAACAGAGGGATCCTGCCACAGAGCTTGAACCGTCACAACGGTTATCTGGGATGGAAGGGAGACTGGGATGCATTGGACCGGACAAATTTTCTCTTGTATTCCAGCTGCAGCTGGAAAGACTCCAATACTCTTATCATTATTCAGCGCTTTATTCAGACCCCGTTTTATTATGTTACGGCATGTACTTTTGATGAGGAGGATGTATATATGGAAACTGCCGCCAATGTTTCCTTTAAAGAGCCGAAACATCCCATTGTCCATGGCAGAGCAATATAGCCCTGGCTCTGGTAAGAAAAAAACATAAATATATGATAACATTAAAGGACTGTTGAAAAATAAATTCAATCCATATATGAAAATTGAATTTGTTATTTTTAAATAGTCCTTTTGTTGTTTGGAGAGGTTTTCCGTTTTGATTTTTACAACTCTATAACAAAGCGGTGATAATTTTATAATGTATTTACATCAGAAGAAAAGAGAAGGTGAAGGATTGTGGCGGCAATTTTAATTGTGGAGGATGAAACGGCCATCAATGAGCTGGTTAAAAGGAACCTGCAGCTTGTGGGGCACAGGTGTTCTTCCGTCTATGACGGAAAGGCGGCTGTTGATGAAATTCAAAATAATACATATGATCTGATTATTTTAGATATTATGCTCCCCGAATACGACGGTTTTGAAGTTTTTAAAAAGTCACAGGATATCCCCACTATTTTCCTGACGGCGCGGAACAGCCTGGCGGACCGTATAAAAGGATTTTCCATGGGGGCGGACGATTATCTGACAAAGCCCTTTGAGATGCTGGAGCTGTTGGCCCGGGTGGAAGCGGTGCTGCGGCGGACTCAAAAGAATAAGGCTTCTTTTGAGGAGGGAGACGTGAAAATAGATTTCGGAAGCCGCCAGGTGTTTTACATGGGACGGCTTGTGGAATGCACTCCAAAGGAATACGAGCTGTTGGAGGTGCTGGTAAACAACCGCAATATTGCATTGTCCAGGGAGAGGCTTCTGGAGCTTGTGTGGGGATATGACTATGAGGGGGATACCCGGACTGTGGATGTCCACATACAGAAGCTGCGGAAGAAACTGGGCTGGGAAAACGCCATAAAAACCGTCTACAAGCTGGGCTACCGGCTGGAGGCAGGTCTATGAAGCACAGGACTTTTTTAACCACGCTGGCGTTGTTCCTGTTTTTCTTCAATTTTGGGATAATGATCATTTCCGTCACTACCTTCAGTGACACTGTGAGCCGTGCAAAGGAAAGAAGCCTTGGAGAGCATTATTTTATAAGCTCCGGACTCGTAAAGGATTTTGAGGCGGTGAAGGGCCGCGGCGTTGATATTGAAGACTCTGCCGGCTCGCTGCTCCGGCCCTACGCTTATCTGTCCGGGGACAGGAAGGTAAAACTGGCTGTTTACAAGGATGGAACGCCTGTCTATTCGGACCGGCTGGAAACCGGTCTGCCCGGCGGCTATACGCAGCCGCCGGAAGACGGAAGCCGCCTGATCTCAGTGCAAAAATCCGGAGGACGGACATATGTGATTGTTTCGGGAAGGCTGCCCCAGCCTTATGAACCCTATGCCGTGGTTTATCTCTATGATATGACAGAGTCCGTCACTTCATGGAAGCAGATGAAAAACATGCTGTTCGGAATGGGATTTATCCTTTCGGGGCTGCTTGCAGCCGGTCTCCTCCTTTTGCTGAACCGGATATTCAAGCCCCTGTCGCAGATTTCACAGACCTCCCGGAATATAGCGGCAGGCGCGTATGAAACCAGGCTTGCGGTATCCGGCAATGATGAGCTTTCGGAGATGGCCCGGAGCTTCAATCACATGGCGGAGGAAATCCAGCGCCAGATGGCGGAGCTGATCGCTGTTACAGAAAAGAAACAGCAGTTTATTGACAATTTTGCCCATGAACTCCGCACGCCGCTAACAGCCATCTACGGGTACGCGGAATACATGCAGAAGGCCGCCATGACCGAGGATGACAGGCTTTCTGCGGTCAGCTACATTATGTCCGAAAGCCGGCGTTTGCAGACCATGTCGCATCAGCTGCTGGAGCTGGCAAATCTCAGAAACGATCAAATAGCCCTGGAAGAACAAAGGGTGCCGGAGATATTTCAGACCGTCAGACAGACGGTGCATAACAAAATAGAGGATAAGGGGATTCAGCTGGAGTTTCTATGTGAAACGGATGTTATCCCCGGAGACGCCTGCCTGCTGGAAAGCCTGTTTGTAAATCTCATAGACAATGCGGCAAAGGCATGCGGCCAGGGAGGACGGATCGTAGTACGCGCCGCTTCGGAAGACGGAAATAAAACCGTCAGCGTCCGGGATAACGGCAAAGGTATGAGCGATGAGGTGCTGCGGCGCATTACGGAACCCTTTTACCGGGCTGAGAAATCCAGGAGCCGCAGGGACGGCGGCGCCGGTCTGGGCCTTGCCATATGCAAGGAGATAGCGCTGCGCCACGGCGCCCGGCTGGAATTTATAAGCCATCCGGGAGAGGGGACCACTGCAAAAATAATTTTTACAACTTCAACATAACTTTATGACGTTTCCATAATAAGGCTCTTTTATACTGCTTATTGTGATCACATAAGCAGTTGCACGGACAAGGCCTGCAAACCTTGTAAATCTTATTATATTTAGGAGAGATTTTATGAAAGAAAACGCATTTGAAAGAAAAGGTCTGAAGAAAACCGTACTGACGGCAGCGGCGGTCATCGGGGCGGCAACATTGCTGTTCCAGGGCTTCACCCAGGCAGCTGCGGCTGCGGAATTCAAAAAGACGGAAACGGTGGCTACCAGCTACAAGTATTATAGGTCCGATGTCTCAGGGAGTACTCAGAACAGCCTGCCGGATACGGCAGAGTCCTCCGGGATTGCCAGGAACAGCATTCCGGAAGGTTATGTGAAAGCTGACTACAGTATCGGAAATATTGACCTTGAGTATTTCCGGAACACAAAGCCCACCGCCAACGATATGACAAAGGAAGAGGCTGCGGAAATCGGAGCACAGGAACTGTGGAGAGTATATGGCCTGAATCTGGAAGGGCAGCAGATAAAGATGGGCTATCAGCAGGCAAATGAAAATATTCCCCGCTCCGGCTGGCAGGGAGATGTATGGATTGACGGCAAACTCAGTTATTCCTTCTCTGTGGATTCCGTAACAGGGGAATTGTTTAACATAGGCCATGTGAGAACATTGAAAGAAAAAGTTTCCGTGGGCTTTGACAAGGAACTTGATAAAAACCCGCAGGAATTTGCGGCATTGGCGGAAAAACTGGCGGAGAAATACAATATCGTTCATGGCCCGGTCAAATCTGCAGAATACACCGGACAAGGCTACAGCAACAATGACCCGGATATTTCGTTTGAAATTAAGGGGGAAAACGGAGAAGCCGCATTAATGAGCTTGTCCCGCTATGACAAGGAGCTGCTCGGCGTTATTTACGATGCCCACTACAAGTTTGATCTGGCTAATGAAGAAAAATACCAGAAAGAATTTGAAGAAAAAATAAAAGAGCGGGAAAAGACATCCACTCCGGCCGATGATAACGGTATCCCAACCCTCAAGGCCTGGGATTAACATTTAATACAGGCACTTAATATATAGGCCCAGGAGTCATAAAATGCAATCCCGCAGATGCTGATATCTGCGGGATTGCATTTTATTTTGCCGTTCCGGGACAATAAATACCGCGCCCGGCCTTAATCAGGGCAGCATGCAGAAGCTGCCGGTTTTCAATCATTGCACATATTATAGAGAACAGTGTGACGGCTTTGTCCATGCTGCTGAGTTTAATATAATGCAACCCGGAGGCGCGCCGCCAAAACCGGACGGGATTTTTACTTTATTTTTACTTTCAGGTAATATAATAATATAAATATATTATTTTTCTTTTATTGTGCGCAGATAGCGTATGTCTTATCTGTTGTCTGCGCACATGACTGAAGGAGATTTTATGCAAAACAGTGAAAAAATACTGCTGGTGGACGATGACAGGGGGATACTGACCCTGCTGAAGGTCACCCTTCAAAAAGAGAGGTACGGTAATATCACCTGTGCCGCAACCGGCGAGCAGACTTTAAGCTATGTGAGAAACAATAATTATGATTTGATCCTGTTGGACGTTATGCTTCCCGACACAAACGGGTTTGACCTGTGCAATGAGATCCGCAAACATACAAATACGCCGATTATTTTCATTACCTCATGCGGAGGCGATCTGGATAAATTGACAGGCCTGACCATAGGTGGGGATGATTATATTACAAAACCCTTTAATCCGCTGGAGGTGGTGGCGCGTATCAAAGCGCTGTTCCGGCGCCAGAACCTGTCCCGGTCACAGGCGGAAGTCAGGAATGAAGACGGCAGGCAGTACGATTATGGCGGATTTATATTCAGGCCGGCAGACGCGGCCCTGATTGTGAACGGGAATCAGATAGAATGCACAGCCACGGAGATCGAGCTTCTGAGTTTTTTTTGCAGAAACCCCAACAGAATTTTTACAACAGCCCAGATTTATGAGCATGTGTGGGGAGCTCCGGGGTACGGTGAGGAAAAGACGGTGACAATGTATATTTCAAAGATAAGAAAAAAGCTGGAGGATGACACCAGGGCGCCTTCCATAATTGTGAACCTGAGAGGCATCGGGTATAAATTCGTGCCTCCGGACAAGGGTGGCGAACATGAAAATTAAGCTCCGTTTTACCCTTCATTTTATAGCCGGACTTTTGCTGTGCCTGCTGAGCATGGGCATTACCATGATGCTCAGTATTGATTTCCTGCTGCCTGGGCTGGGCGTTACCGAAAGCAGCCGTTACTACGATTTGCTTGTGATACTTGTCTTTTTTATTCATCTGACAGGCTGCAGTATAATTTTCAGCTTTTACTTCGTGCATCCCATATGGTTTATCGTCACATGGATTTCCAATCTGACACGTGGCATATACCAGCCGCCGGGAGTGAAAAGCAGGGTTTACGGCAAGGATGACCGGCTGCGCCGGCCCTTCCGCCTGTATGAAGAGGTGATCACCAACATCCACCAGCTGTCTGTAAGCCTGGAGCAGGCCGAAGGCCAGAGAGCCAGGCTGGAAGAGAGCAAGCGCAGCTGGATCGCGGGCATATCACACGATCTGAAAACACCGCTCACCTGTGTCATAGGCTATTCCGCCCTGCTGCTCAATCAGGAGTATACGTGGAGCCAGGACGAGCTCTCGGGATTTCTGAAGGAAATTCATTTAAAAGGGCAGTATATTGAGGACCTGATAGAAGACCTAAATATATCCACCCAGCTTGGAGGCGCCCCGCAACCGCAGATACCTCTCCGGCTTGAGGAAGTGGATATGGTGGATTTTGTACGGAGGCTGATTGCAGCCCTGGCCAATGATCCCGGAGTGGAAGGCTATGAGTTTGGCTTTCATCCAGAAGAGGAGCACATGCCCCTGTGCATAGACAAAAAACTCATTTACCGGGCGCTGATGAACCTGCTTGTGAATTCGGTAGAGCATAATCCGGCGGGAACCTGCATTCAGGTGACAATGGCGGAAAGGCCGGGCGAGGCTGTGGAAATAAGGATAGAGGATAACGGGGTGGGAATGGATGAGAACACCCTCGAAAATTTGTTCGGAGAGAACAGGAACGCCGCCGGCAAGAGTTCAAGAAAATTCGGCACGGGGCTGGGCATGTCAATTGCCAAAAAGCTGGTTGCCCTTCACGGCGGAAGCCTGACCGTGGAAAGCAAACCTTCGGAGGGAACGGTTTTTAATATCGTATTCCCTTCCTCAGACCAGCAAAAGCCGCTTGATAAAATGTAAAAATACTTGCAAAAGTCGTTTGTTTTTTTGTGAGGGTTTTGCGCTTAGTCTACAGATATGGTTCCCGACACGGAATGCAGCTTCATGGAAGATGGGCCGCTGTCCGTTTTAATAGTCCCTTTCAGGGAATAGCCTGCGTTCTGCGGAACGATAAGGGATGAAATGGGCAGGGAGGATTTTATTTTGCCTGAATCCGTATCCGCAGCTATGTTTCCTGCCATATCCACAATTGAAATACCGCCGGAATCGGTTTCTGCCGCCAGTTCTACGGCCCGGAGCCCGTTCACATCTATATTCCCGGAAACCGAGGTCAGGTGGAGCTTGCCCTGGAATTCAGCCGGCACTTCAATGTACAAAGTCTGTGATTCCAGATTTACAGGGCCGGAGGATGACGGTATATCCACTTTGAGAGTGCCGTTTTCCAGTTTGGCGGTCCATTCGTCTTTTGAGAGCATATTTACCGTGACGGACTTTTCTTCTGTGGACGACAGTTTGACATCGGAGCCTTCCGCGCTGACGGAGATCTGTTCCACTTTGTCGGCGGAAAAAGCATATTCGGTTGTTTCTGCTGATTTGCACCCTGCCGTGACAAAAGCAAGCAGGCACAAAACTATTGCTGTCTTATAAATTTTTTTCATAGGATAATCCTCCTCTTTTTGTTTTATAAATGTAAGGTTTGATATTTTTTACAGCCGCAGCTGCCAGCAGGCATGCGGCCAGGCCGAGGTACAGCTTCGGGTGGCTTTCCCGTATTCCCAGAAAATCCAGGCAGGGTATCTGGTTGAAAGGGCCCATGTACCACCAGAGCAGATAAATGACTTCAAAAAGCTTGCGGTTCCCGCTTAGGCTGCCTGAGGCAATTCCCAGAGAGGCAATAAACAGGACGCCCGCCGCCCAGGAACCGGCTGACAGCCATAAGGATTCTTTTACAAGATGAAACAGGACCCCGGCTGATATAAGCAGGGTTACAGAAGTCCCAGCCAGCCAGACGCCCAGCTGTTTGAGGATGGGAGAACGGCTGGAAGCCATAATTTCAGCAGTATAGCAGTATTTATCGCGGGTCCCCATCTGAGACCAGATGGCAATGGGCGGCAGCATCAGGACCGGAAGCCAGCTGCGGCTTATCTGCAGCGGCAAAAGAAAACTGCCGGCAACAGCCGCCGCCGTGATCAGTTTCCACCATATGGACATGTCCTTGAGCATTACACGGATTTCAGCCAGGACACAGCTGAAAAGTCTGGCTCCGCTGCTGTTTCTCTCCACGGCGGTCAGCTCATATGATATATCCCGTTGGGCTTTGCCGGAAGAGACTTCTTTTGCACCGAAAATACCGGTGGAATTGACCGCCGGACGTGCCGCGCCGCGACCTCTGAAGCGGTCGAAAAGCAGTGCGGATATGGCAATTATGCCGGCCGCGGCGCCTGCCCAGATAAGCCTGCCGGCCAGCAGAGCGGAATTCCAGCGCACACCATGCCATTCAAAAGCGGCAACATCGCCGTTTGTGCGGTAATAGCCGAAGCTGCCGCCTTCCGCGCTGTTTATGAGATGGGGAAACTGTACCCGCGCCTCGCGCACCATACCAGAGAGTACGGAGTCAAGGCCGAAAAGGTCCCACATGCTGTTTGGAACAGCAACGGATATTGTGCTGAAAAATACCCATAGGGCGAAGAAAACAAAATTTCCTATTGCGCCGCCGAAGCCGGGCAGTACATCGAATAATACCGTAAGGGACGCCAACACCAGCAGGGACAGCAGCGAAATGAACATAAAAGGAGCCAGGTAGTCCCAGAGCCTTAAATGATAATCCTCGCCTCTGATCAGCTGCATTGCCATAAAAGCTGCCATAAAAATAATATCAATGACAACCAGGACCGCAAAGTTGGAAATGGCCTTGGCCGAAATATAGCGCAGCTTGCTGACCGGGGTGGCGGAAATGATCTGGCCCAGCCTTAACCGCCGGTCCTCCGAGATCTGGCTCCGCAGCATGAAAAAGCCAAACAGCCACAGCAAAAGAGTGGAAAGCATGGTGCTTATGCCGCCAAGCCAGGCGGAATTGTAAATTCCCCTCACTCCTCCGATATAGAATATCTGATAACCGTCCGAGGCAGAAGGCACGCAGGCATAGCCGAGGAACAGGCTGAGTCCGATGACGATGAGAAAGGAATAGCTTCTCATTTGCCTGATCAAATGACTTTTTACAATTTGACATAACCTCATTGCAGCTGTCCCCCTTTACCAAAGCCCATAGTAATTGACTTGGCAACGGCGTACAGGTAAGCGTCCTCCAGGTCGGGCGTAAGTTGCACCGCGCCGGGACCGGGGCGTTCATCCGATACAATTCTGGCATTAATGCCGTTGCTTCGGTGGATGGAACTGGTGACTATATATTTTTTCTGGATTTCCTGCATGCCTGAAGTGGGAAAAACAAGGCTCCATACCTTACGGTCGGCATTTTCTATCAGGAGCTCGGGAGTACCATGGGAAATTAAATGCCCCCCTGAAAGGATTACGATACCCGGCGCTATTGACTCGATGTCGGTGACGATATGTGTGGACAGGATAATAATTTTGTTTGAAGATATGGAGGTCAACAGATTCTTGAAGTGGCTCCGCTCTTCAGGATCAAGCCCCACAGTGGGTTCATCGATGATCAGCAGGTCCGGATCATTCAGCAGAGACTGGGCGATACCCACACGCTGTTTCATACCTCCTGAAAATCCTCCAAGCAGCTGCCTGCGGCAGTCAGTCAGATTTAAGATTTCCAGCAGCTCATTGATCCGGCGCTTTGCCGGTTTCATAGCAAGCCCCTTCATGGCCGCCATGTATTCAAGAAATTCAACCGGGTTCATATTGGGGTATACGCCGAAATCCTGAGGCAGATACCCCAGTCTTTCCCTTAAGGCCCCCGGCTGCTTTGCAATATCCAGGCCGTTCCACAGGATAGTTCCGGAAGACGGTTTTTCCACTGTAGCCAGCATTTTCATCAGAGTTGATTTCCCTGCCCCGTTTGGTCCGAGCAATCCGGTAATACCGGGGCCAAGCTTCATGGACAGGTTTGTCAAAGCCTGTTTTGAACCATAAGTCCTGGTAACATTATCAACGTGTAATTCCATATTTCTTCTCCTCGAATTTTATTTAACGCTTACCAAAGTCAATTACGGTTGAAAGCCTTCGCCTTCCAGCCGATAGTAATTGACTTGCTCTTGTCTACAATTTTAAATGCCTAAAGTAAAAATAAAGGAAAAAAAGCATAAAAATTGAGATATTTAAGGCCGGGAAGAACCTTTCAAGGATACATTGAAAGGCTTTATTGACAGACATTTTGAATTCCTCTATGAGAGAAAGGATATCCTGATGTTCCTTTTCCGGGAAGCGGTTTGCAAAATAATATCTGAGGATGGATATAAAAAGAAAGCATTGGCTTTGGCGGAACAAATCGGAGGAACAGACGGAAGAAAGGAATGCGCCCGTGTTATATGGGACAAAATAAATGAAATTCAGGGCCTCAATTTGTTCTCCTGAATTTCAGAGGGGTCTTTCCATAAGTCTTTTTAAACATTTTTGAGAAATTGGCAGAATAGTGATATCCGACCTTTGAAGCTACGCTCTCTATGCTCAGATCCGTTGTGGACAAAAGATTGGTGGCCACGGTCATTCTGAGATGATTTGTGTATTCGCCAATGGACATGTGGTAGTGCTTTGAAAACCCTGCCTTCAGCTTTTGCTGATTTAAAAATACCATCTTGCTCAAAGCTTCTATACTTGGGGGATAGCTGTAGTTTTTCGACAGAATGTCATGGGCCTTTTGGATAGCGTGAATGTCGGAGGAGGTGAGTTTGATTATCCTGTCTTTTCCAATATTTATATTTCCGTAGTTTATTTGATTTGTAAATGCATTTTCTGAGGATTTGGCCACTTCAGTGGTCAAAATTGCAATACACTCCAGGATTTTGGCCTCCATGTAAATACTGTTCAGAGAATCTTCATAAGCCAGGCTCTGCAGCTGGCGTATGATTGCCGAAATCTCCAGGGGCAGATAGAGGTAGGTGAAGTTCTTTATGAAAGAGCCGAACTTTGCCGGCACATCCGGAAAAGCCGGTGTTATGACCTCATTAAAATATTTTTCATATATTGTTATTTCAATTCCATGATAGTGGCGGTCCTTCTTCCAGGACTGCCGGCCTTTCAGATTTTCCTCAATAACAAAGAAGGAGGAAGGAGAGAAAGACGACACAGGGCTGTTTTCCAGCTCAAATTCCGTAATGCCTTTATACACTATCCCAAAGCGCATGATAAGCTCAGGGTTGTCAAAGGACAGGGTGAAATCCTCGGGAATGGTGTAATCCGCAATGCCCAGGCTGTAATATCCGTCTCTTGAGTAGCTGATCAGATAGCCCAGCTGGGGCCTGCTCCTGTTGGTATATAAATCATAGTTTGAATTTTCGTATTTGCTGAAGGACAGTTTCTTCAAAACCGCCGCTTTAAATTCTTCATTGGATCTCACAAGCATATAAACCTCCCGGATATGTGGACAACTATCCGGTTTTGGCAAAAATCCGGACAGGGCCGTTAAAATATTATATAAAATTTTCAGCCGCCGCACAAGAAAATAATTCGTTTGGATGTAAAAATAATTATATATGGTTACAGTATTGAAATGATAATGAAAATCATTTACAATTACTTCGTTCTTAAAAACTGTTTAAATAATGAAAGGGAAACATCAAATGAAGAAACATACGGCACTAAAAATACTTTTATTTACATGTATAATATCAATGTTCCTGGCAGGCTGTTCGGCAGGCAATAACGCGGACACCGGCTCGGGCACAGGAGCGGCTTCAGGTACAAGTACCTCTGCGGCCAACAGCAGCGATACTGCAAAGGAAGAGAACAAAACCATTAAAGTAACGGATGTAAAAGGCGAGGTGGAAATACCTGCAAACCCTGAAAGAATAGTGGATCTGAGCGGCAACAGCGATATTTTATCTATTCTGGGCTATAAGGTAATAGGAACCGCCAACAGCGATGCATACGATTATACCAAATTCCCCACATATCTGGAGGATACGTTGAAAGGCGCAAAGATACTGGGTTATAGCATGCAGGACACCATGGACGTGGAAGCTATCATGAATCTGAATCCGGATCTGATAATAATTTCAACGGTACAGGAAAAGATGTACGATCAATTGAGCGCAATCGCGCCGACAGTTATGATCAAACTGGAAGAGCTGAACTGGAAGGAAGATGTAAAGGCTTTTGCAAAGGTCTTCAGCAAGCAAGCGGAGGCGGAGGCCTGGCTGGCGGATTATGAGGGCAAGGCTGCGGAAGCGGGGAAAAAGATGAAGGAGACTCTGGGCGAAAATACCTCCTACTTGTCATTCCTGGCCAGCGGCGGACAGTTTTACGTATTTGACGGAGCGGGATTCGGCAGCATCCTGTATGAGGACATGGGCTTGAAAAAACCCGAGGGTATGCCCCAGCAAAGTGATATGAGCTTGCCGGTTGTTACATATGAGGGATTGGCAAAAATAAAATCCGACTTTATTTTTGTAATTGCCACAGATGAGGATCTGAAGACGCTGGAGGCGAATGCCATATGGAAGAGCCTTCCTGCCGTAAAGGCCGGTAAAATAGTGAAACTGCCGTCTTCACCATATTTTGTACAGGGGTACAGCTCCATTGGCAGAGAGCTTTTATTAGATGAAATCGTGGGGATGGTTAATGGAAAATAGCAATAAAAATACAATAACTTTTATGGTTTGCAGTATTTTTATTCTGATAATCGGGTTATTCCTGGCTATAAGCCTGGGAGTAACCCATATTGGAATTCAGGAGATATGGAACGGGATTTTCAGTCATGATGACAGGCTGGAGCTTGTACTGATCAGAAATGTGCGTATCCCCAGAGCCCTCTGTGTATTGTTCACAGGGGGAATTTTAGGTGTGACGGGGGCTATGATCCAGGGAGCTACAAGAAATCCCATTGCAGAGCCTTCGCTTCTGGGTGTAAGCCAGGGGGCCACGCTGATGATCGCCATATTCTATGCGGCGGGGATTTCGGTCAATATGGCAAAGACCATGACGGCCTCCATGATAGGAGCGGTATTCAGCGGCCTCATAATAATAGGCTTTATAACGAGAAGGGCGAATAACAGTTCCATAACCAAAATACTTCTGGCAGGTACAGCCATGAGTACCTTTTTCATATCGTTGACAACCATCATCGGACTTTTATCCAATCAATCCCAGTTTATTGCCTTCTGGGTGGCCGGTGGCTTCAGAAACGCCACCTGGTCGGATTTTAAACTGGTGGCGGCTGTGGGAACCGCAGGTCTGACAGTTGCCGTACTGCTTTCGAAAAAAATAAATATACTGAGCCTGGGAGACGATGTGGCTGTGGGCCTGGGCCAAAACCCGCAAAAAATAAGGCTGACTACCTTGCTTGTTATGATACCCATGTGCGCAGCGGCGGTGGCTGTGGGTAAGAATATCGGATTTGTGGGGCTTATAGTGCCTCAGATCGTAAGGAAGATACTGGGGGAAGACTACAGGAGGAATATTCCGGCTTCATTCGTGCTGGGAGCGGTGCTTTTGACCTATGCGGACATTGCGGCAAGACTGGTATATGATCCCTATGAAATGCCCATAGGAATATTTACGGCCCTGATAGGAGTTCCCTTCTTCATAGCTGTGGCCAGGAGGGAGAAGGGCTGATATGAACAACAGAAACTTTAAAATAGCGGTCCTGACATTGTCATGCCTGCTGCTGCTGTCTTTTGTGCTGTATTTGAGCTGGGGAAGCTATAAGGTACAGGCGGCGGATATCATAAAGACTTTGCTGGGGCAGGGGACAAAGCTGCAAAAGGCTGCTCTGATAGATATCAGGCTTCCGAGACTGCTTGTGGGGATTTTTGTGGGTATTGCGCTGTCCACGGCGGGAGCCCTGCTGCAGACAATAACCAAAAATGACCTGGCCGATCCGGGGCTCATAGGGATAAACTCCGGAGCGGCGGTGGCGGCTGTCATTTTTATTTCATTCAAAACCGTGGATTATTACAGCGAGCTTGGGACCTTGTCCATATATGTGCTGCCTTTTATGGCTATACTGGGGGCCGGAGTCTCGGCCGCGGCGATTTATTTTCTGTCAAGCAGAAACAGGATCAGACCCAAGAGGCTGCTGCTTATAGGGCTTGGAATGAATGCGGGCTTGAATGCCTTCATTACCTTTTTTACCTTCCGGGGTGGAGTAGGCGATTACAACAGGGTGCTGGTCTGGATTTCCGGAAGCCTGTGGGGAGCGGGCTGGAGCTATGCCAGAATACTGATCCCCATCGTAGCTTTAGTGTTTATACTGGTGCTGCTGGAGTATAAAAGGCTGGATGTACTCAATTTGTCGGATGAGCATGCAATTGCCCTTGGCGTTGGCCTGAACAGGGAGAGAAGGCGGATATTGATTTATTCGGTCATTCTGGCGGGAAGCGCCACGGCCTTTGCCGGCAATGTTGGCTTTATAGGCCTGATAGCCCCTCACATGGCCAGAAAGCTGGTGGGGCCGTATCATAAAAATTTTCTGACCGTGTCCGCACTCATAAGTGCGGTAATAATACTGTTTGCGGATGCGGTTTCAAGAAATATGTTCTCTCCCATTGAAATACCGGTGGGGATCACGATTTCAATATTCGGAGTACCATATTTCATTTATCTGATGATGAAGGAGAAATAGATGGAAGCAATAGGCGTTAAAAATTTATCGGTAGCCTACGATGACAATGTTGTCATCGACAATATGGACCTCTCGATTCCAAAGGGGGAAATAAGCATTATCATAGGCGCCAACGGCTGCGGAAAATCAACTCTGCTAAAGACAGTGGCGAGGATCATAAAACCACGGAACGGTGAAATCTACATTAACGGAAAAGATATCAGGCACCAGAAGGAAGTCCATATAGCCACCCAGGTGGCCTTTTTGCCCCAGGGCCCGGTCTGCCCCGGCGGGATCACAGTCAGGGAACTGGTGGCCTATGGAAGGTTTCCCCATCAGAAGATGATAGGCGGCCTCAACAGCCATGACAAGGAAATAATCCAATGGGCCATGGAAGAAACGGAGATGGAGGCTTTTGCCGGCAGGGAGATAGGAAGCCTGTCGGGAGGACAGCGGCAAAGGGCCTGGATAGCCATGACCCTGGCCCAGGAAACAGGCATCATCATGCTGGACGAACCCACCACCTATCTGGATATCTCCTATCAGCTGGAGATACTGGAGGTGCTGGAGAGGCTGAACAGGGAAAAAAATATCACCATTGTCATAGTCCTTCATGAACTGTACAACGCCTGCAGATTTGCAAGCAACATCATAGGGCTGAAGCAGGGGAAAATCATCTGCATGGGGGCTCCCAGGGAAGTTATTACAAAGGAGAGCCTGAAAGGGATATACGGCATAGACGTCAAGCTGCAATTGAGCGAAAACAAAAAATATCCGGTCTGCGTGGATTACGAACTGGTAAGAAGGGGTGCTTCAATCAAATAGCTTGGGTTCCGCCCCATTGATGCAAGATGTACTCGCGGACCAATACAAACTGTGCTTTTACATATATTGAATTTGTTATTTTAAAGCGGCCCTTAATTTGTTGAAGCAAGCAGAAGCAAGCGGACATGCAAACGGATTGCCCGTTGAATTCTGAGGATAATAAAAGTATAATAATAAGAGCATTGCCTAAATTTTATATATCTGGTGAAAAGATGAGGATTGTAGTTATCTGTGATGTGTTGGGCGAAGAAAATAACGGGACCAGTATTGCAGCTATGAATCTGATAAGAAGCCTGACGGAGAAAGGCCATGATGTAAGAGTTATCTGCTGCGATCAGAAAAGAAAAGGGCAGGAAGGTTATTTCATCGTTCCTCAGAGGAATTTTGGCATTTTTAACGGATATGTTGCAAAAAACGGAGTGGCATTGGCGAGGCCGGATCAGCATATTATAAAAGAGGCGCTGGACGGCGCCGATATCATTCATGTGATGCAGCCTTTTTCTCTTGGAAACTTTACGGCCAAACTGGCAAAAACCATGGGAATACCGGTGTCCGGAGGCTTCCACACACAGGCCGAGAATTTTACCAGCCATGTGTTCATGATGAACAACAGCCTGGCGAACCGGCTTACATACCACTATTACTACAGGAAACTTTACAGTCTGTGCGATTGTATCCACTACCCCAGCCAGTTTATAAGGGATATGATGGAGAAAATTGTGGGCAAAACCAACGGATATGTCATATCCAACGGAGTAAATAAGAACTTTGTGAAACAGGACAGCGTGAGGCCCGAGCAGTTTGACGGAAAGTTTGTTATCCTGTTCACCGGCCGCTACAGCAAGGAAAAATCACACAGGGTATTGATCGACGCAGTGAGAAGATCCGGATATGGCGACAGGATACAGCTGATTTTTGCCGGGGACGGCCCCTGCAAAAGAGAATTGCTGAGGTATTCGCGCAAGCGCCTGAAAATACGGCCTATTTTCAGGTTGTTTTCCAGGAAAGAGCTCATTGAGGTCATTAATTACGCGGACCTGTATGTACATCCGGCAGAGGTGGAGATAGAAGCCATAGCATGCCTTGAGGCAATCTCCTGCGGACTTGTGCCTGTGATCGCAAATTCCGGAAGATGTGCCACAAAGGCATTTGCCATCGGAGAAAACAACCTGTTTGAAAATCGCAATCCGGAAGATCTGGCCCGCAAAATAGACTACTGGCTTGAGCACCCGGAGGAGAAGAGAAAATGCAGCGAGCAGTATATGGAATACGCCGGTAAGTTTGATCAGGAACAGTGTATGGACAAAATGGAGAGAATGCTTTTAGATACCATAAGAAATCATAAAAACGAGAAAACTGCCGTAAGGGAGCTGGTCGACTGATTTTATGAAAACTGTGTATTATACGGATCCTCTTCGGGACGATTTTGCCGGAAATCATATTAAAGCAAAAAGAATTACCGAGTCCTTTAAATATATCCACGATAATATAGTCTGGAGAATGGCCGCGTTCTTCCTGTATCATTTTATCGCCTATCCGCTTGTATTTTTATACTGCAAGATTCTCTACAGCATGTCCATAAAAGGCAAATACAATATGTCCAAAATTAAAAAAGGCGGATACTTCATATACGGCAATCACACCCATGTGGCCGACACATTTATTGCCACTATTCTGGCCAATCCCGGAAGAAAAAATTATATTGTGGCAAGTCCGGAAGCGGTTTCCATATGGGGGCTTGAAACCATTGTCATGATGCTTGGAGCCATTCCCATTCCGGCGACGGTAAAAGGGAAGCGGAAGTTTCTGGAAACCGTGAAAAAAAGAATAAACGGCGGAGCCTGTGTGACAATTTATCCCGAAGCGCACATATGGCCGTACTATACCGGAATCAGGCCTTTTACGGATAAAGCCTTTTACTATCCGGTCAGAATGAATGCTCCGGTCATAGCCTTCTGCAATACATACTCAAAAAGGACCATCCTGAGGATTGTAAAAATCCCCAGAATGAAAGTATTTGTGAGCGAGCCCATGTATCCTGACCCGGAGCTCTCTCCGAAAGAAGCCCAGGCGGAATTGCGGGACAGGGTCTACAGCTTTATGAAACAGACCTCCGACCAGCACAGTAAATATGAATATATCAGATACGTCCGGCAGCATACATATGCAGGGAACAATGTGAATAATTAGCGGGTACGCTGGCAGTTGGCGTCAATGATTTCATTCAGGGTGACATGCTCATTCCTGAATCTGGCTGCGCTCTTTTCATTTTTCAGATGGATCGCGTTATGGGGGCACAGGTGTACACAGCCGAGACAGGCCTCACAGCGGTCAAGGAAGACAATTCTGTCCTTTATCTCAATATTTTCCGTGGGGCATATTTTTGAACAGACGCCGCATTTGGTACAGCGTTCATTTACAATGTAATTCTGAGCGCTTTTTCCGCTCATAAAAAGCTTTGCCCCCGCCTGTATAATGCTTGTGGCAAGACGATCGGAAAATGTTGCGGATGGTTTGTTTGTTTTCCTGCCGTTTATATCCTTTATGATAAGGGACAGGTTTTCTTCAATATTCTTTTCGGGGAGCTTTGCCAACTGGTCCTCCACCTTGTAGTTCGGCAGGTAGTTATCCACCATGAGCAGCGTGGCCGTATAGTCGAATTTTTTTCCGTGCTCTGCGGCAAAATGCTCCAGATTGGGCAGCACAGCGCCGGTCTTATTCCCATAGGTGGCGATTGCAAAGGTATACTCCGCTTCCCAGGATACCTGCTCCAGAAACTTCCTGACGATGTTTGGCATACCAAAGCCATAGCAGGGGTATATTAAGCCTATTACATCATCCTTGAAGCTGAAGGTTCCGGTCTTCATCAGCTGTGGGATGGAATGCAGGTCTCCGCCAATGCGTTTGGCTACATACAGGCAATTGCCTGTGGACGTAAAATAAAAAATTGTCATTGCTTATTACCTCCTGAATTTAATTATTTCCTTATTATTTTTGTCAATTACTTTTGCAAGTTGAATTTTTTAATTTTGGAATATATGTTCCAATAATGATTATAATTACAATATCTGAAGCTGTCAATATCTATATTTATATTTTATATACGGAACATATATTCCAAAACCCGTTGACGTATATCAGATTATGAGCTATTATTAGATTAGTTTACCTGTTGGAGGGGAAATATGAGTAAGCGGGATGATATATTGGCGGCCACTCTGGATTTGATCTCGGAGGAAGGCCTGCAGTCAATAACTTTTTCAAAAATCTTCAATCGCGCCAATGTGGGTTCCGGGACGGTTTATAACTATTTCAGGAACAAGGAGGATCTGGTGGGCGCACTGTATATAAGGACCATAGATCTTTTCAGCGATGTCATGCTGGGCGGATATGACAAGTCGGAAAGCGTATTTGAGTGCTTCAGACGGCTGCTGACCAATATGGCGTGCTTTGCCCATGATTATCAGAAAGAAAATAGTTTTTTGGAAAGCTATTCACATTCCCCGTTTATTCCGGAGGAAATCAGAAACCGTGAAATTCCGGCTATGACTGAGTGCATACTTCTGATACGGAGGGGAACGGAGCAGGGGCTGTTCCGGAAGGTGGACCCCATGATGTGCGCTAATATGATCAACGGAATGCTGACTTCAGCTATACATGGGGCGCTGCTGGGGAAATATACCATGGATGAAAAGGATTTTGAACAGGTAATTGAAATCTGCTGGAGGGCATTTGTGGTCTGAGGTGCTCAATTGTTTTCAATTATAATTTTATATATTATAATAAAGGCATAATTATTAAAGAGTCCGCATTTCAGGCTCTTTAAGTTTCTGAGAGCTACTATAATATCCTAAGGGTGAAAATATGTATCGTGTTTTAATTGCGGAAGACGAGATATTGGTAAGGCTTGGCATAAAAAACTCCATAGATTGGGACGGCCTGGGACTCCATATTATCGCGGATGTTGATAATGGGCAGGAGGCCCTTCAGATTTTTGAAAAAGAAAATCCCGAGATCGTGATTACCGATATTAAAATGCCTGTTATGGACGGCATGGAGCTGATTAAAAGGATCCGGGCAGTGAACAGGGATACAAAAATAGTCATACTCTCCTGCGTAGAGGACTTTGAAATGGCCAGAAATGCAATTACCTACGGCGTTTCCGAATACATTTCCAAGGTTTCCATGAGCAGTGAGGATATTGAAAAAGTTGCGGTCAAATTGCTGGAAGAGGTCAGGAAAAGCGATATTAGTTTAAATAAGGCCGATGAGGGCTCTTTCAATAAGGAGCAGGAAAATCAAAGGTCGGTAGAGAAGGAGCTCAGAAGTATTATCTTGAGCAATGAGCTTTATCAAAAGGATATTAAAGCCAGGCTGGAAGAGCTCAATTCCTGTCTTAATGATAAAGGGCTGGGCATAGTAATCTTTGAGGCCGGCAATTACGATACATTTGTTGATAAAATGCATTTCAACATATCCACGGATATGATAAAAAGCAAATTCACCCCTTTTTTTGACGGTGAAATAATCACCGATGACAGTAAAAGACTGATTGCCGTTGTCAATTTTCTCGATGTAAAAAATGAAGAGAACGGTTATGAGAGGATAATTGAATTCGCGGACGATATAAAAAGCCTGCTCAACGATTACTTCGGGATTTCGGTATCTGTGGGAATAAGCAGCCGGAAGGACGGTTTCCATAACCTGAAATCACTGTATTCCGAGGCCGGAGAAGCGCTTAAAATGAAATTCTGCTTCGGACAGAACCGCACCTTTATCTGGAAAGAGGATATAAAAGCCCAGTATAAAATAAACGTTTTAAAAAAATTGAACGAAAGACGGTCTATGCTGCTCAATGAGGAATTTATACAACCCCAGCGCATTTCCCTTTACGGGGAAAAGCTGCAAAAATTGATTGAAAAGGCGCTGGATTCCGACGTTGCTTTTTTAAAAATGTTTTTTCAGGTGATGTACTGGCACTCCATAGAACTGGCTTATTCTGGCATGGATATTTCAGACCTGCTGCTGGAGGAGCAAAATAAACTGATTGAGTGTGAAAGCCTGGATGAGTTTTTTGAAATATTTGAGGAGTATTTAAAAAATCTGCGGGAGTTTAAAATAAAAAATAATTTCACCCGCAAGGAAATAATAGATGCAACTACCTATATGAAGAAGAATTGCCACAAGAACCTGACCTTGCAGGAGGTTTCCGAGCATATAGGCATCAGCCCCAACTATTTGAGCAGCCTGTTTAAAAAGCAGCTGAAGGAAGGGTTTGTAGAATACCTTACAAAGCTGAGAATCCAGAAAGCCAAGGACCTGCTTTTTGAGACAAACCTCAAGCTGTACGAAATCGCCATTGAAACGGGATTTTCAGACGAGGCCTATTTCAGCCGTACCTTCAAAAAGTATACGGGCAAGAGCCCTATATATTTCCGCCGGCAATACATGCTGAACATATCGGAGGCTGACGATGAAAGGCTGATGTTATGATAAGGATTTTTACCGCTCTCCATTGCGAGGCACAGCCGCTGATCAGGCGCTATAATTTGAAGAGGAACAATGACATTGCCAGGTTCCAGGTATTTCAGAATGAGGATATTTCCCTGGCTGTTACAGGTACGGGGAGCATATCCGCAGCGGTGGCCGTTTCACACCTGTTTACCCTTTATCCCTCAGAAAGTAATGATTTTCTCGTAAATATAGGCATATGCGGCGCAGGAGATGACAGTGTGCGGTGCGGAGACATATTCCTGTGCAATAAAATCACCGAAGAGGCCACAGGGAGAACTTTCTACCCGGATGTTATTTTTAAGCACCCTTTTGCCGAAAGTGACATTATCACCTGCAGTACGGTTGTGGACAAGTCAGGCATACATGCCGGCAGAGACCGGAAGGCGGGGCTTTTTGACATGGAGGCGGCGGGAATATACCAGGCGGCGGCTTATTATTTGCAGCCTCACCGGACTGCGTTTCTGAAAGTGGCTTCAGATCACGGTATGGATGACAGGCTGAAGCCGGAAGATATTTCAAGGCTTATAGATAAAAATATGGACGTTATTTCGGAGTGGCTGGAGGCAATAAAGCAGATGGAGCAGGTATATGAGCCTGTTTTCAGCCGGGAAGAGGAGTCCTGCGCCGGGGATATGGCACGCAAGCTGCAATGCAGTGTAACCATGGAACGTATGCTGAGGCAGCGGCTCCTGTATTATAAGCTGGTTAACGGCAGTTTTACGGAAGTTGTGGAGGAATTTTGTTCATGCCATCAATTGCCCTGCAAAACCAGGGCGGAAGGAAAGATGTATTTTGAAAAGTTCGCGGCCAGGCTTATTTAACCCGGCATTTTCACACATTTATATAGAAAGGGATGTGAAGGACCATCCTGTGGCCCGGAGGATACTCGGCTGCTTCCCGAATGCGATACTGGTTGAAATAGACCATTATAAGGACGTTTTTTGCAGGACCCGTCAGGACTACAGGCTGCAAAAGCGCTCGCAGGGCCTTATCCTGGCAAAGAAACGGCAAAATGCGGTATATGAGGGTGCGCCAGTTTGTCAGGACTTCGGAAACCGGCATTTTTACTATACCTCACTGGTCATGAATTGTATTTATGATTGTGAATACTGTTATCTGCAGGGCATGTATCCTTCGGCAAATATGGTGGTCTTCGTAAATATAGAAGAAGTGTTCGGACAGGTGGAAAGGCTTCTGGAAAGGCATCCGGTGTATCTGTGTGTTTCATATGATACGGATCTGCTTGCACTGGAGCACATACTGGGCTATGTAAAGGAATGGATCGGCTTTGCAGCCGGCCGGCCGGAGCTGACAGTTGAAATCCGCACTAAAAGTGCAAATATAAAAGAACTTGATGGGATCAAGCCGGCGGACAATGTGATACTGGCATGGACTCTGTCGCCGGAGCGAATAGCGGAGGACTTTGAGCAGCATACGCCATCACTGGAGCAGAGGCTCCGGAGCATAGGGAAAGCCATGGAAAAAGGCTTTAAAGTGCGGTTGTGCTTTGATCCAATGATATATTGCAGGGATTGGAAGGAGCAGTACCGGGAGATGTTCCGGACAGTGTTTTCTTCCGTACCTGCCGGAGGTTTGGAAGATGTGAGCCTGGGTGTGTTCCGCGTACCGCAGGATTATATGAAGAGGATGAGAAAGCAGGCCGGGCATTCTCCCGTCATACAGTTCCCCTTTGAAAATGACAATGGGGTATACCACTACAGCAGTGGCCTGACGGGAGAGATGATTTCTTTTGCATATGATCTCATAAAAAAGGAAATCCCGGAAGAAAAAATATTCGTATGGGACAAGGCCCTGCGGGGAAACGAAGTATGACCGCTCCTGCAGGCAGCGGTCACGGCGGAAGCCATGTGGAAAGGGGCATATATTTTATGAAAGCGGCTGTTGTAACCGGAGCTACTTCCGGGATAGGTCAGGAGATAAGCAGGACATTGTTAAAAAATAATTACAGGGTTTTTGGATTCGGAAGGGATTTTACCGGGACAGCCATAGACCATGAGAACTTTTTTCCTGTCAGGTGTGATCTCACGGACATATGGGGTTTATGTGAAAGGATAAAAGAGATCTCATCAAAAGAAGAGGTCCATGTGCTGGTGAATAATGCGGGGGTGGGCTATTTCGGACCCCATGAGGAATTAAGCCCGCAAAAGATAAGGGATATGACAGTGACAAATCTGGAGGTCCCCATGGTTCTGACCCAGCTTTTGTTAAGACAGCTCAAGAAAAATGCAGGCTTCATATTCAACATATCGTCTGTAACCGCAAACAAATCAAACACCCACGGCTGCGCCTACGGAGCCACAAAAGCGGGCTTGAGCAGCTTTTCCCGCAGCCTTCTGGACGAAGTCCGCAAATATGGCGTAAAGGTGGTTGCCATACATCCGGATATGACCAAAACCAACTTTTACCGCAATGCGGACTTCAGGGAAGGAGATTCCGGGGATACATATATTCTGCCCCGGGAAGTGGCGGAAGCCGTGGACTTCATTATAAGCCGGAGAGAAGGGACAGTCATATCGGATATCACATTGCAGCCTCAAAAACACATGATCCGGAGAAAGAACAAATGACGCATCTTTTACCTCAAGAAATGGCAATTTACGCAGCACATCATTTTACTATACAATTTACTGTACAAAGAAGTTAATAAATACTGAGGAGGAATAAATTTGAAGGTTTATCAGATCAATCAGGAACAGGGGCTGCACACTAACGGAATTGTTGATTTTTCTCCCGTGCTCTCAGGGATACTGGCAGGGGTGGAAGACGGAACCACCGTGTCCTTTGCTCCGGGCACATATCATTTCTGGCCGGATAATGCCATAAAACGGGTGCTGTATCTCTCAAACACCGATTCTGTGAAATATCCGGAAAAGGATATCGCTATTCTTCTGGAAAACAAGAAGAAGCTGACAATACAGGGAAACAATACGGCTTTTATATTTCACGGCAATGTCATGATGTTTGCCGTTCTGGGCTGTGAGGACATACGTTTTGAAGGGATAACGTTTGATTACGCGTGTCCTTCCACTATCGACGTGACTGTAACGGCGGCAGGACCGGAAGGAGACGGCGCCGCCGCCCAAGTGAGCTTTTCGCCGGTATACGGCTGCGAAACAGACGGCAGGAACGTCACCTGGGAGAGTGAAAGGAGCCCGTATACGGGCAAGGCTTACTGGACCGGCAAAAATGGACTCGTGCTTTCGCAGCATTACCACAGGGACACCGGTATGGTGCAGCGGACCTCGGAGGACCTGTTTTACAACTGTACGGCTGCTAAAAAGACCGGCTCCGGCGGACTTCGCCTGCTTTACAGTGGAAAGCGTAATATCAGCGCCGGAGATGTATTTCAGATTCGTGACACAATAAGGGACTCAAGCGGCATTTTCATATCCGGAAGCCGGAATGTGACGCTGTATGACCTGCGTATCGGCTATATGCACGGGATAGGCATCATATGCCAGTGCACTGAAAACCTTGAAGTGGGGCATGTGCGTTTCCAGACGGTGGAAGCCGGCAGGAGTACGGCCTCTGCGGCTGATTTCCTGCAGGTGTCCGGCTGCAAGGGCAAAGTGTGGATCCATGACTCTGTTTTTGACAATCCCCATGACGATCCCATCAATGTCCACGGGACATTTCTAAAGGTCAGGGAGTCGGCCGGGCGAAAGCTCGTTCTCCAGTACTGCCATGATCAGACTATGGGTTTTCAGTCGGTATTTGAAGGAGATGTGCTCAGGTTTTATGACAGCGGCACGCTTCTCCCGGTGGGAGAACCCTACAATGTGGTCAGGGCGGAAGGCCCCGGCAGTGAAAATCTTACTTTGATGGAGATTGAACTGGACAGGGAGTTTTCGGAGGTTTCATCCCATGACATAGTGGCTGAAAATATCTCATGGACACCGGACGTTCTCATAGAAAACAACAGGTTTGAAGCAGTTTCCACCAGGGGAGTGCTTGTGAGCACCTGCGGCAGTGTGGTGATCCGGGACAATACATTTGACCGCATGCTGATGGCGGGGATATATATTTCCTGTGATGCAAACGGCTGGTATGAATCGGGGCCCGTCAGAGATGTTCTGATTGAAAGGAATACCTTTTCCCGCTGCAATTCATATGCGGTACTGGTAGAGCCCACAAATACCGTGCTTAGCGAGGATAAAAAGGTGCATGAAAACATAAGGATACGGGAAAATACCCTGACAGGTATGAGGCTTCCGGCAGTCCGGATAAAATCCTCCGGCAATGTTTCAGTCACAGACAACAGGGCGGAGCAATGCAGCAATACGGAAGACGCGGGGTTTGTGGATAATATCAGCTCGCATATAGAAGAAATGAACAATTCCGTAATCTGAACCTGAAAAAAATTACAGTTGTGAAATAAGTAAATTCAATACAATATAATATAAGACTCTCAGTCTATATCTTGCGCTTCTCCTTTGCAGCAAGCGGTTTAAGTAATAAAAACCGCCGGCTGTAAGAAGAAGCGTTTTTATTGTCCAGGAAAGTATAAAATTTAAAGGTTAAAAACTTTTAATAGTGAGTGTTACAGAATAAATGTAAAACAATTCCTAAACAATAAAAAAGTATTGATTAATGCGCGTGCCGGAATTTCCTCAGCACAATTACAGAACAATATGTTATGTTCAATTTTTGACCTGGCCTCTGCAAATTTTGATAATTTCCCGTGAAATACGTCATTGTGCACTAAAATAAATGATTGAAATCAATGGGTTTTAGTTAAAATAGCTAAAAGCTGATGCTTAAAAATTGATATACGGAATGAAAAATCGGATTGTTTTCAACTGCTGAAGTACCCGATATAATCGAATCAGGTTAAAGGTATACATTTAGCCGATAACAGAATAAGGAGGATTTATATGAAAAGATTAGCAAAAGCTCTGGCATTATTACTGTGCGTTATAATGCTGGGAGGTATTTTCAGCGCCTGCTCGGGCTCCGGCAACACTTCCGGCGATACTTCCGCAAACAGCGGTACGGCTTCAAAAACGTCAGCAGCAGGGGAAGGTACATTTGCACGTAATGACAAAGGCTATCCCGATCTGAAAGGCGCAAGCTTTACAATCTGGGAAAAGAACTACCGTACAGATTTCACCAATGACTACGCAAAGTTTGCCAGTGTGCAGCAGTTGGAAAAGCAGTTTAATATGAAAGTACAGTTTATTCATCCGCCGGCAGGACAGGAAAGTGAAAATTTTTCGATTTTGATGGCGTCTGATAAGCTTCCGGATCTGATATTCAGCAACGGTATCGACGATTATTATTCAGGAGGACTCAATGCCGCATACAATGATGGGATACTTTATGATTATACAAAAGAAATAAACGAGACAAACACTCCTAATTTTCTTAAAATTTCAAACAGCAACGATTATGTAAAGAGAATGATAAGCGATGACAACGGACGTATCGTAAGACTGGGCGCCAAGCTTTCGGGAAGCGAGACCAGCAACTTCCAGTTCAACGGACTGTTTGTCAGGGACGACATGCTGAAGGCCACAGGGCTTTCCGTGCCTGAAACAATAGACGACTGGCACCAGCTGCTCACCGCCATGAAGAAGAACGGCGTGGAAGTACCGTACGGCGCAAGCCAGGGCAACGGGCTGTGGGGATTTTCATATGCGTGGAACCTGAACATCGACGCAACCAACGGATTTACCGTTGATCCCAGCGGCAAAGTGGTATATGGCCCGGCTGCCCCGGAATATAAGGATTATCTTGCCACCATGCATCAATGGTTTAATGAGGGCCTTATAAATTCAGACTATATGAATACCGAAGACAACGATCTCATGGCAATGATAAACAATGACCGTGTGGGCTCCACAAACATGCATGTATGGAACTACCAGACAATTTATTATCCCACCACCGAGGAGAAAAATCCTGCAAAGACCCTGACGCCGGTGCAGTTCCCGGTCCTCAAAAAAGGTGATCCGCTGCCGCGTGTCCGTGCCAACAGCAGAAATCTGGGAGATTACAAATATATAACCGCAGATGCAAAGAATCCAACGGCCGCAGTATATCTTCTGGATGCGCTCTACCTGCCTGATGTCAGCACATTGATGGAAATGGGACTTGAAAATATAGGCTGGAAAAACGTAGACGGCAAACCTGTTCAAACCGTCATCCCCTCCGATGCGCCTGTTGAAACCAAACTGCAGGGAGCCTTGACGGAATGGCATACCTATGAAGATACGGATGCGGATCTGCTGCTGAAATATAAATATTACAGCGGCAATGTGCCTGCCGCGCTCAATCTCTGGAAGCAATGCTCCATAGACGGTACGCTGGCTACTCCATATCTGTATATGACGGATGAGGAATCCAAGACCATCAGCAAAATAAAGGCCGACCTTTCAACATATGTTTCTGAAATGACGTTGAAATTTATTACAGGGACGGAGCCCTTAAGCAATTACGATGCTTATATGCAAAATCTCAAAACAATAGGCGTGGATAAATATCTTGCAGTATACCAGACTGCATATGAACGTTATCTGGCCCGTTAAAACAGAGGGAAAAAGGAGGCACAGGCGGTTCTTCAGGGACCTCCTGTGCGCCTGGCCCTTTTGAGCGCCGCAAGTCATTTCGTCAGGAGAGGTTATTATGAAATCAAGTTTACCCGGGAATACAAAAGGCATAACAAATATATCACCAGGACTGGACAGCTATAATCCCAATTTTATACAAAAACTGGGCCGGGATTTCAAAAGGAATAAAATGCTGTATTTTATCCTGCTTCCGGTGATCGTGTATTATATCATTTTCAGCTATCTGCCCATGTATGGTGTGGTTATCGCCTTTCAGAACTATAAGCCGCGTCTTGGCATTTTGGGAAGCCAATGGGTAGGCTTTGAATATTTTATTGAGTTCTTTAAGGGAATGTTCTTTATGAGGACATTTAAAAATACGCTGTTGCTGAGCGTGTACAATTTAATCTTCGGATTTCCGATTCCCATCTTATTTGCAATTCTGCTCAATGAACTGAAATCCATGCGGTTTAAAAAAGTGCTCCAGACCATTACCTACCTTCCGCACTTTATTACTATGGTGGTAATATGCAGCCTTGTAATTTTATTTACGGACGCCAACGGTTTTATAACACATGTAGTCAACGGTATGACAGGGCACAGCGGAAGCATGATCGGAGACAATAATTTTTTCAGAAGCATTTACGTCACCTCTGGTATATGGCAGAGCTTCGGATGGGGGTCCATCATCTATCTTGCCGCAATTGCCGGAATAAACGGCGAGCTGTATGAAGCAGCTATCATTGACGGCGCAGGCAAGCTCAGGAGGATCATACATGTGACCATCCCCGGAATTATGCCTACGGTGGTGATCATGCTGATACTTCAGATAGGCGGTATGATGGATGTGGGCTGGGAAAAAGCGTTTCTTCTGCAATCGCCCCTGACCTACAAAACCTCCGATATAATATCGACCTACGTATACCGCAAGGGCTTTGAAGATATGAATTTCAGCTTCAGTACCGCAGTCGGGCTGTTTAATTCCGTGATAAATATCGTATTGCTGACCGCCGCAAATTTTGTCAGCAAGCGCGTATCCTCCAACAGCCTGTGGTAAATTGTACGGAAAGGAAAAATCATGAAAACAAAAATAAAAATAAGTGCCGGTGAAAGAATTTTTGACGTATTCAACAATATTTTTATGCTCTTGATGCTTGTGGTCACACTATATCCCATGCTTTATGTGGCGTTTGCCTCATTCAGCGACCCCGGAGAGTTTGCAAAGGTGGATTCCTTCCTGCTCAGGCCTGCGGGCTTCTCCCTTGAGGCCTATAAGGCTGTTTTCAAAATGTCCAATATCGGTATAGGCTTCAGGAACACCGCTTTTTACCTGGCGGCAGGCACCTTGTTGAGTATGATCCTCACTGTCTTCGGGGCTTACGCATTGTCCAAGCAGGATTTTTACCTGCGCAGGCCTATTATGATATTGTTGACCGTAACCATGTTTTTCAGCGGAGGAATGATCCCCACATATCTGGTGGTCAACCACATGCATATGACGGATACCATTCTGGCCGTATTGATCCCGGGCTGCATCAGCACATATAATCTGATCGTAATGCGTACGGCCTTTGAAGGTATACCAGTCAGTCTGATCGAGTCAGCTGAAATGGACGGAGCAAACCAGTTTACCATTATGATGAGGATTGTGGTCCCTCTGTCGGCGCCAACCCTGGCCACTATTACACTCTTCTACGCCGTGGGGCGGTGGGGCGACTGGTACAGCGCTCTGGTGTATCTGCAGGGACGCCGTGACCTGTACCCTCTGCAGATGTTTCTAAGGGAGATGCTGGTCAAGGGGGATATGACAGACCCTTCTTACGTGTCTGCCATAAGCACTTCCCAGTCGGCTTCATATTTGCTGAACCAGGTTGTGAAATACGCCACCATTGTTGTTACGACATTGCCTATTCTGATGGTATACCCGTTTTTGCAGAGGTATTTTGTAAAGGGTGTAATGATAGGAGCTATCAAGGAATAGGACGCTTCTATTCATTGTACAGTGAATCACGGTATTCTCCCGGTGTGATGCCCTCCAGCTTTTTAAATACTCTGATCATGGAGGCCACGCTGTAAAATCCTGTGGACTCTGCAATATCCTTGATCAGAGCGTTTGGATTCCGGTCCATTATTTTCTTGGCAGTCACTACACGGTACTGGTGGATATAGTCCAGCAGCCCGATTCCGGCTTCCTCCTTAAAGGTGCGGGAGAGATAGGAGGCAGTGACATTGAGTTCGGAGGCAATATTGACCACGGATAAATTGGAATCGTGATAGTTTTCCTGGATGAAATCAAAACATTTCTGTATAAGCCCGGATTTTGTGCTCTGATCGGCCCGGGGAGAAACGCTTTTTTCATAGTTTACAGCCTTTTTCTGCGCTTCCAGGTATGCTTCATTGATATTATCTATGCTTTGGCAGCTTTTACTCAGGAAGCTGCGGTAATTGAGAGACAGATTGTTGCTCACGGTCTGGAGCGTCTCGTTGAGCATGAGATAAAAGGAAGCCTGCGTATTGGACACGGTGCCCGGGCTGTTTAAAAGGCAGGCGTACTGGTAAGTGTCTTCCAGGCTGACGACATAACATACGGCCTGGCCCTTTGAAACGTGGTTGAAGGTACTTTCAATAACGGATTTGTTCAAAAGGTTGTGATCCCGCTCGGTCAGGTCGTTGGCGTCCAGCAGCATAACGGGCTCCTCAGGGGCCAGGATAGCCACGGCAAAGCAATCTCCCACAAAGGAGATGTTATACAGATTGAATATGGATTGTTTCATGCTCTGGTTTCCCGCGATCTTACCTTTTAAAAGCCGGCCCAGATAAATATCCCGGAAGTCGTTGGCATAGGTTTTGAAAGTATCCTGCATTTGCCTGTGCCGGACCACATACGCCGCCACCGAGTCCTCAAGGGAAGAGGACAAAAGGTTGGCATCCCTGTTGTTTTCATCGTGCAGCAGGTTGAAAACTTTCATTATGGGAGTTGTTTTCCTGGCCGCAAGCAGCACGGCAATCCATATTGTGGTGGTTACGCAGAAAAAGAGCGCCACCAGCGCAAAGTTCCTTGAAAATGCAAAACCGGAAGTCAGAACCTTTTTTGAAACCGCGTAGACAAACCCGATATTGTTATAGGTCATATAGCTATGGTAGACCCGGTAGCGCTTGTTGC